>DASQRV010000366.1:0-5785 GCA_035642735.1 Steroidobacteraceae bacterium | reverse complement strand
CGGCAACTGCTGCGCGCGTACCGGTCGGCAAGAAGCGCAATTTCGCGGGGACCCCGGTGTAGACTTCAGCGCATGAGCAGCGCCGCCGACGGGTATTTCCTGCTGGACTCGCTCGAGTTGCCCGCGGACCTGCAACGCCTCGAGGTTACGCAGCTCGCGGCGCTCGCTGCCGAAGTGCGCGCCCTGCTGACTCGCGACGTCGCGATACCGCCCGAGCGGCTGGCCGCGGGGCTCGCGGCGGTTGAACTGGCGATCGCCGTGCATCACGTGTTCGACACCTCCACCGACCGCATCGTGTGGGACGGTGGCGACCAGGGTCTCGCCCACGCGGTGCTGAGCGGCAGGCGCAATCGCCTTTACACACCCCCGGGCGGCGCGCCGCCGTTCCCGCCGCGCCTCGCGAACGGACACGAGGCCCCGGGCGCGGCACATTGCGGCGCTGCGATCGGCACCGCGCTCGCCATGGCGGTTGCGGCGGCACGGCGGGGTGAGCCGCGACAGGTCGTGGCGATCGTCGGGGATGGCGCCTTGACCGCGGGCATGGCGTTTGAGGCCCTCAATCATGCCGGCGCGTTGGACGCTGACATGTTGGTGATTCTCAACGACGGTGATCCGGCACGCTCCGCCACTGGCGGCGCCCTGTCCAATCGGCTTGCCCAGGTGCTCGCGGGGCCGCTGTACACCCAGCTGCGCGATGGCGGGAAGAAAGTGCTGCGTCAGACGCCTACCGTGCGGGAACTGGCGCGCCGCTCCGAGCGGCACCTGAAGGGGATGGTGTTGCCCGGGACGATGTTCGAGGAGCTCGGCTTCAACTACATCGGCCCGCTGGACGGCCACGACATCGGCGCCCTGGTGGCGACGTTGCGCAACCTGAAACGCCGGTGCGGTCCGCAGTTCCTGCAGGTCCTCACCCGCACGGGCGAGGCGCCGGCCGCGCGTGAGGACGGCGGCCCGGGCCACGGCGAGATGTTGGGGCAGTGGCTGTGCGAGAGGGCGGCGGCGGATCCGCGCCTCATGGTCGTGACGCCACACGGGCGCGCGCCCGGCCTCCGCGAGTTCGCGCGGCGGTTCCCGGACCGTTGCCTCGAGGTGCGCGGCGGCGCCCTGCAGCACGCGGTCACCTTCGCGGCGGGTCTGGCGGTCGCGGGGCTCAGACCGCTGGTGGCGATCTCTTCCACCGCTCTGCAGCGCGCCTACGACCAGGTGATCCACGATGTCGCGCTGCAGGAGCTGCCGGTCATGTTCGCGGTGGAGCATGCGGGACTCTCGGGCGGTGAGCCCGCGACCGGGCACGGCCCCTACGACCTGTCGTATCTGCGGTGCATACCCAACCTCACCATCATGGCTCCCGCTGACGAGAACGAATGTCGCCAGATGCTCGATACCGCGCGCCTGCTGCCGGGGCCGGCGGTGGTGCGCTTTCCGTGCAGCAACGGGCCGCGCGAGTCGCTCACCGCGGCCCCCGTCGTGCCGCCCGGCCGAGCCCGGCTCTGCC
Source organism: Steroidobacteraceae bacterium (assembly GCA_035642735.1). Lineage (GTDB taxonomy): Bacteria > Pseudomonadota > Gammaproteobacteria > Steroidobacterales > Steroidobacteraceae > 13-2-20CM-66-19. The sequence continues at coordinate 4,290 of DASQRV010000366.1, read as the reverse complement.
GCGAAGGCCGCAGCGGGCTTGCGCTGCTGTCGTTCGGCGCCTTGCTCGAGGCCGCCGCCGTTGCCGCGGAGCGGCTCGATGCCAGCCTGGTCAATATGCGCTTCGTCAAGCCGCTCGATGAGGAGCTGCTGGTGGCGCTCTGTGCCGGTCATCGGGCGTTGGTGACCCTCGAGGACAACGTGATCGCAGCAGGCGCCGGCGCCGGCGTTGCGGAGCTGCTGGCCGCACGTGGACTGCTGATCCCGCTCCTGCAACTGGGCATCCCGGAGCGCTTCAGCGGAGAGGGCGCGCGCGCGGGCTGTCTCGCGGCCGCGCGGCTCGATGCGCCGGGTCTCGTCGACCGCATCGAGCGCTGGTGGCTCGCTCAGAACGCAGATCCGCTGCGAGCGGCAGCCGGGCACCCGGGTCACCGGCTCTAATCGGCAGTTCCCAACAACCACTCCGCCAGGGCGCGCAGCGGGTCGGCAGCCGTGCCGAGCGGCTCGAGCGCCTCCACAGCCTGCGCGTGCAGCCGGCGGATCCGCTCGCGCGCTGCCGCCGGACCCGGGGCACCCGCATAGCTCGCTCTGCCGCGCGTCGCGCCGTTCGCAGGCTCGCGGAGATCCTGCCGGATCTGGCAGGCCAGCCCGAGCGGCATAGCGAACGCGGCAAGGGCCTCGTGCACGTGCGCCTGCGCCTGCGGGGCGCAGGCCGCCGCCATCAATACGCTCGCCCGGATCAGGGCCCCGGTCCGCCGGGCATACACGGCATCCACGTCCGGGACGGACAATTGTTGCCGCTGCGCGGCGGCAACGATGGATTGTCCGCCGGTGAGACCGCTCGCTCCGATCGCCTCGGCGAGCAGCCCGATCAGCCGCAGCCGCACCTCGGGCGCCGATGGCAGTGCCGCATCGCTCGCCAGCAACTGGAATGCCAGTGACTGCAGGGCATCACCCACGAGCACGGCCGTGCCTTCATCGTAGGCCCGGTGGCAGCTCGGTCGGCCGCGGCGCACATCGTCGTCGTCGATCGCCGGCAGGTCGTCGTGAACGTTCGAGTACGCGTGCGTGAACTCGAGCGCACACGCCGCAGCCTCGACTTCCGCTTCGCGCAGGCCAACCGCACGTGCGGTGCCGAACAGCAGCAACGGACGCAGGCGCTGGCCGCCGTTCAGCACGCAGTAACGCATCGCTGCGTGGAGCCGTGTTGGCTCGGTGTCAGCCGCGGGCAGCCGCTCCGCCAGCGCCTGTTCCATGCGCCCCTGCCAGGCCCTGACCTGGTCCGCGCACCCCGCGCGCTCGATCACCTCGACTCCGCTGCGCTCGCCGTGCGCTCGCCCGCACGCTTCACCGCCGCGACCGGGATTGCGACGCTCGCTACGCCCGTGCGCTCCGCGTACAGCACCGGCAGGTCGGGTGCCATCGAGCCGGTGAGGCGTGGGCCGCGCAGCGCCGCCGTCAGCGCCTTGAACGGGTGTGCCACGGCGTCCGCGACGGCGGTCCCTTCGTAGCCGCAGTGCGCCATGCAGTTGTCACAGCGCGGATTGCGTCCTACGCCGTAGCGCTCCCACTCGGTCTCCTCCATCAGGCCGCGGAAGCTGCCGGCGTAGCCCTCGTCGCTGAGCAGGTAGCACGGCCGCTGCCAGCCGAAGATGTTGTAGGTGGGATTGCTCCAGGGCGTGCATTGGTACGCCTGGTTGCCGGCCAGAAAGTCGAGGTACAGCGCCGAGTGGTTGAACGCCCAGCGGCGGCGCGCGCCGGGCCGGCGGGCGCGCCGGAAGATTTCGCGGAACAGCAGCTTGCTGGCGGTGCGCCCCAGGAAAACGTCCTGGCGCGGCGCATGGCTGTAGCTGTAACCGGGAGAGACCGTGATGCCCTCGATCCCCTGTTGCATGGCCGTATCGAAGAACCCGGCCACCTCGTCCGGATCGGCGTTGTTGAACAGGGTGCAGTTGATCGTGACCCGGAAGCCCCTGGAGCGGGCGAGCCGGATCGCCGCGATCACCTTGTCGAACACCCCTTCCAGGCACACCGACTCGTCGTGACGCTCGCGGTTGCCGTCGAGGTGCAGTGAGAACGTCAGGTAGGGCGAGGGCTGATACTCGTCGATGTGTCGCGACAGCAGGATGGCGTTGGTGCAGAGGTAGACGAACCTGCGGCGCGCCACGATGCCCGCGACGATTTCGGGCAGCTCGTGGTGGATCAGCGGCTCGCCGCCCGCGATCGAGACGATCGGGGCACCGCACTCATCGACCGCGCGCAGCGCGTCGGCAACACTCATCCGCTGCTGCAGCACCTCCTTGGGATAATCGATCTTGCCGCAGCCGGCGCAGGCGAGGTTGCACTGGAACAGCGGCTCGAGCATGAGCACCAGCGGATAACGCTTGTCCCCGCGCAATCGACGCTCGATGACGTAGCGGCCGACGCGGTACATCTGCAGCAGCGGAATGCTCAAACACGCCTCCTCAACATAAAGATTATCCTAGTGCCAACACGGCCGGTCGATGCTCCCGCCACAGGCGGTCCCACTCGAGCCTGAACCAGGGCGTGAATGCCGCGGCCTCGGGGCCCTGCATCTCCGCCTGTAGCGCCGACACACCGATCCAACGCCAGGCGTGGACCTCGGCGGGGTCGACCTGCACGCGCTCGGTGGACCGACCGATGAAGACCGAGCACAGCTCGTGCTCGGCAGCGCCCGCGTCGAACTGCGCCTGGTACTGGAATTTGAACAGAAAATGCAGCGGGCACGCCAGGCCCAGCTCCTGTTTAAGCCGGCGGTGAACGGCCGCCTCCATGCTCTCAGCGCGCCGCGGGTGACTGCAGCAGCTGTTGGACCAGTACAACGGCCACAGCCTTTTCCCGGCCGCGCGCTGCTGGAGCAGCAGGTGACCGTTCCCGTTGAAAATCAACAGTGAAAATGCCCGATGCAGCACGCCGCTGCCGGCGTGACAGTTGGCGCGGTCCAGGTGGCCGATCTCGCGGTCGGCATCGTCTACGAGTATCAGCGGCTCCGAATCTGTCAATGGAACTTGACTCCAAAGGTGTAGTGACGCCCGTATAGAGTTGCTGCCAAGATGATACCTCCCCGACGCCAACTCGCGACAGGAACGAGACTATCATGAGTGCTGCCCAGCTTTGGCTCACCGCACTCGGGACCGTGCTGGCAGCGCTCGCCATGGAGTACGCGATCGCCGCCGCGTTGGCGCTGCGCGTTGGCCGCGCCGCCTCGGCGTGGCGCCCGGAGACCTTGCCGCCGGCCACCATCCTGAAGCCGTTGTGCGGCGCGGAGCCCGCGTTGTACGAGCACCTGCGCTCGTTCTGCGAGCAGCATTATCCCTGCTGGCAGGTCGTTTTCGGCGTGCGCGACGCGCACGATCCGGCCCTCGAGGTGGTGCACAGACTCCGCCGCGAGTTTCCGCGGTTGGATTTGGATATTGCCGTCGATTCCGCGCAGCACGGCATCAGCAGCAAGGTCAGCAACCTGGTGAACATGATGCCGCTCGCCCGTCACGATTACCTCGTCATCGCCGACAGCGACATACGGGTGGGGCGCGACTATCTCGAAAGGGTCGTAACTCCTCTGCTGGACGAGAGAGTGGGTATCGTCACCTGTCTCTACCGCGGATCCCCGCGCCCGGGTCTGTGGTCGTTGCTCGGATCGATGTTCATCAACGAGTGGTTCATGCCTTCGGTGCGCGTTGCGGCCCTGCTGGGCTCGCGCGCCTTCGCCTTCGGCGCGACCATCGCGCTGCGACGGGTAACGCTGGCGCGGATCGGCGGATTTGCCGCGATCGCCAACCAGTTGCCGGACGACTACCGCCTGGGCGAGCTCACGCGGCGCCTCGGCCTCCGTACCGTGCTGTCCGAGGTCGAGGTCGAGACCTGCGTCGACGAGGCGAACCTCGGCGAGCTGGTGCGTCACCAGCTGCGGTGGCTGCGCACCATACGCACCGTGCAGCCGCTCGGCTACGCCCTGGCGGGGATCACTTTTGTCCTGCCGCTGGCGATCATCGGCAGTCTCCTCGCCCGCGGCAGCACCGCGACCCTCGCCTTGGTTGCCGTCACGGCCATCGCGCGGCTCATGCTAAATTCGGCACCGCGCGACTCGCATTCGCTCCCTGTCCAGCTCGGCCTGGCAGCGCTCGGCGATCTGCTCGGCTTTGTCCTGTGGTGCTGGAGTTTCGCGACGCGGCGCGTCCAATGGCGGGACATGCGTTACCGCATCGCGCGCGATGGCACCATCCAACCGCTGCCGGAGAGTGTCAAGCCGTGAAAACACTTTTCCTCCATCCTCCTTCATTCGACGGATTCG
>DASQRV010000365.1:0-3910 GCA_035642735.1 Steroidobacteraceae bacterium | reverse complement strand
ACCTGACTCCGCAGCCCGCTGGCTCAGCGCACTGTCCATCTATCGTCAGCCGCGCGTGCTGGCGATGCTGTTCCTCGGCTTCTCCGCCGGTCTGCCGTTCTACCTCGTGTATTCGACGCTGTCGGCCTGGCTGCGCCAGGCGGGGATTCAACGCGGCACCATCGGGATGCTCGCCTGGGTGGGGATCCTGTTCTCGATCAAGTTCCTGTGGGCGCCGGTGATCGACCGCGTGCCGCCGCCGCTGCTGCAAGGACTGCTCGGGCGGCGCCGCGGCTGGATGCTGCTGGCGCAGCTCGGCATCGCAGTCGGGCTATTCAACATCAGCCTGTGCGACCCTGCCCTTGGGGTGCGCCCGCTGGCGCTCTGGGCCCTGTTCACCGCGTTCTGCGCCGCCACGCAGGATATCGCGCTCGATGCCTGGCGCATCGAGTCGGCGCCGCTGCCGCTGCAGGGAGCGATGCTCGGCGCCTACCAGATTGGCTACCGCGTGGCACTGATCGTCGGTGGCGCCGGTGCCCTGGCGCTCGCTGCATCGGCGGGCTGGCACACGAGTTATGCCACCATGACGGCGCTGGTCGGCGTCGGCGTCCTGACGACGCTCCTCGTCCCCGAGCCGGCCGGCGCCGCGCCGCGCGAGTCGGTCGCGCGCGAGGAGCGGGTCATCGCCTGGCTCGAGCGCCGCGCGCACTGGCCCGCAGCGCTGCGGCACGCGGGCGAATGGTTGCTCACCGCGGTGATCTGCCCGCTGACCGATTTCTTCGCCCGCTACGGAACCCGGCTCGCACTCCTGACGCTCGTCTTCATCGCCGTCTACCGTCTGACGGAGTTCGCCATGGGCTCGATGGTGAACCCGTTCTATATCGATCGCGGCTTCACGCTCACCCAGATCGCGACCGTGGTGAAGCTCTACGGACTGCTGACGTCGCTCGTCGGCGTGCTGCTTGCCGGGGTGCTCATCGCCCGCCTGGGACTGCTGCGCTCGCTGCTCCTCGGGAGCGTGCTCATCATTTTTTCCAATCTCGGCTACGCGCTGCTCGCGAGCGCGCCGGCACCCACGCTGCTCGGCCTCGGCGCCGCCAACGCGCTCGACAATCTCGCCCTCGCCATGCACGGCACGGCGCTCCTCGCGTTCCTCTCGGGCCTGACGAGCACACGGTACACCGCCACGCAGTACGCACTGTTCTCCTCGCTGTACGCGCTGCCGGGCAAAATCCTCGAAGGGACCTCCGGGATGGTGGTCGACCGCATCGGCTACACGCACTTCTTTCTCTACACGGCATCGCTCGCGGTGCCGGGACTGCTGATGCTGTACCTGCTCTATCGCCAGGGCGCATTCGGGCCGCCACGGGACAGCAGGCGGGCGAGCGCCGCAGCAGGAACATAGGCATGGCCGTCGAGCTGGACCTCGAACGAGTCGTGTGCCGGCTGTCAGAGCTCGCGGCTGGCGAACGGGCCTTCACCATCGGTGGCGGCAACTGGCCGCTGCGGATGTTTGTCGTGAAAGTGGCTGACACGGTGCACGGCTACCTCAACCGCTGCCCGCACGCCGGCCACCCGCTCGACCTCCGGCCGCACCACTTTCTCACCGCGGATGGCACGCTGATCCTGTGCTCTTCACACGGGGCACTGTTCGAGAAGTCGACCGGCTACTGCGTGGCAGGTCCCTGCGCAGGGCGCGCGCTCACGCCGGTGCCGCTGGAGGTGAAGGACGGTTTCGTGCTGCTCGCCGACGGCGCAGACATCGAGGCGCTTGCCGGCACGGCGCCCTGAGAGCACCCCGCAGAATTTCGCTCACCGTCTCCGGCGAGCGTGCCGCGGGCGGCAGGAGGCGGGATTTCGCGGCGACCGCGCTCGAGTCATTCGAACAGGTCGATGCCGTCGAGCGGGCTCGCGCGCACGTCGCGATCGTCATCGAGTGAATCGCTGCCGCGGCCTTCCTCATCGCCGCCTTCGACATCGACCGACCCCGACCAGTCCTCGGGAGCCTCGGCCGACTCGAGCGCGCCTTCCTCCCACTGCGCTTCCCAGTCCTCGATGTCCATCTCCTCGACCGTACCGTCGAAATACTGGATCTCGATCGTGCCGTCGTCGTCGTCGAAAGCGACCACTTCGAACAACGAGCCACCGTTGAGACGGTACCAATCGCCGATGCCCGGATGAGGGGTCGTCATCGCCACCACCTCCCGCGAAGATCGTCCTGTACTCTTACGATTCAGCGTGCGCTCTGCAATGATGTTGCGCCTCGCTTGTGAGGCTTTCAAGAAGATAATTGTGACCGCCGGAAGCGCCGGGCAGCGCGTCTTGGCGCAAAGCACCAAATGCTCGGGCAACCGCTGAAGTTCTTCGTGGTCTTTTTCGTGGTGGTCGAACCGGTGTCGCTGATCCCGCTGTTTACCGGGCTCACCACCGGCGCCACCCGCGAGTACAAGCGCCGCATGGCGCTCAGGGCCGTGAGCGTCGCCGCGGCGATCCTCGTGCTGTTTGCGCTCGGCGGCGCTTCTTTCCTCAACCTGATGGGCATCAGCCTCGAGGCCTTCCGCATCTTCGGCGGACTGCTGCTGTTTCTTCTGGCGCTCGACATGGTGTTCGCGCGCGAATCCGGCAGCCGCACCTCCTCCAGCGAGGCGGCCGAGAGCCGCCGGCGCGCGGACATCTCGGTGTTCCCGCTGGCATTTCCATTCATTGCCGGGCCCGGTGCGCTCGCCACTATTCTGCTCTGGTTCGGCCCGGTTCACCTCACCGCGCAGCCGGCGCTGTTCGGTTCCTACCTGGTGGCGGTGCTGTTGGTACTCGCGATCGCGCTGCTGATGATGCTGCTCGCCGATCCGCTGATGCGCGTGATCGGAGTGACCGGCGCCAACGTCGCGAGCCGCCTCCTCGGGGTGATACTCGGCGCGCTCGCGGTGCAGTTCGTACTGGACGGCCTGCGGCAGGCGTTCGGTGTGAGCTGACCCTCAGATGCGCCGGAAGGCGAGGTCGAAGACCTCGTGCCCGAGCCGCGCGCCGCGCCGCTCGAAGCGCGTAGGTCGACGCTCCGCGGGCGGCGCCACGAAGGTGCCGCCGGCGGCGAGGTTCTCAAACCGTGCGACCGCGCCGAGCGTCGTCAGCATCTCGAGCGCATAGGGCTGCCAGTCCGTGGCGATGCGCAGCACCCCGCCCGGGCCGAGCCGCTCGGCGAGCTGCTGCGCGAATGCCGGCTGCAGCAGGCGCCGCTTGTGGTGGCGCTTCTTCGGCCACGGGTCGGGAAAGAATATCAGGATCTCCTGCAGCCACTGCGGGGCGATCTGCCGCTCGAGCACTTCGACCGCATCGTGGCAGATGAGGCGCACGTTCGTGAGCTGCTGCGATTCGAGCGCGCGCAGCAACCGCCCGACGCCGGGGCGGTGGACCTCGATGCCGAGAAAATCCCGCTCGGGATGGGCCTGCGCGAGCGCCGCCAGGTTCTCACCGTTGCCGAAGCCGATCTCGAGCGTGCGCGGCGCGTCCCGCCCGTACAACGCGAGGGGCGCGAGCGGCCCGGGCGCGAACTCGACGCCGTATTTCGGCCACAGCTCTGCGAGTGCGCGCTGCTGCGCTTCGGTGATGCGCCCCGCACGGGTGACGAAGGAGCGGATCGAGCGCGGATGATCGGTCGCGGACATGTCAGCGAATCTTACTGCGCCTCGAGGCGCGCGCCGCAACGGCTGTCCGAGTATCGGCAGGCGCGAACGTGGTATAAGCCCGCGCGGTTATCCGGCCTGAAGCCGGGCGAAAAACGGGGGTCTGGATGGCGAAGTGGTTGTCGGTGGGCGTGATCGCCCTGGTCGGGTTCGTCGGTGCGGGGTCGGCGCAGGAGCCGGCTGACAAGGGGGACGCACCGCGGGCGCCGCACGCCGGGGCGCCGCCGTCGCCGGCGCTGGTCTCGCAGCTC
>DASQRV010000364.1:0-3356 GCA_035642735.1 Steroidobacteraceae bacterium | reverse complement strand
GCGCGAAGCCTCCGCGAGGAACACCCGCTCCACCGGCACGCGCACGAAATCGCCCTCGAACTCGCGCTCGACGAAATCGCGCGCCCAGGGCGAGAGCTCCCCGGTGACGGTCACACCGTAACGGTCGCGGAACTCGGGCCGCAGGCTCGTCGGGATGAGGTTGAGCGGATTCTCACGCAGCGGCGAGCCGCGGATGGCGTACAGCGCGCCCTCATCGGTGCGGCTGTATTCTTCGAGCCCGCGCTTCAGCAGAATGGCGAGCGTCGACTTGCCGCCCGAGGGCGGCCCGAGGAGCAGCAGCAGGCGCCGGCCGACATCCGAGCCCGCGGCCGCCGCCTTGAAGTAATCGACGACGCGCGACAGCGAGTCGTCGATCCCGAACAGCTCGCGCTTGAAGAGCTCGCGGGCGCGCAGGTTCTCCGCCGCATCGGGCGGTCCGGCACGGCCATGCCAGCGCAACATGTCCCAGACGTACTCGTGGCTCGTCCGCGCGAGCGCAACCGGGTTCGCCGGCAGGATGTTCTGGAGGTAGTCCCCGAACGTGCCCTCCCAGCGCTGCGCACGGTGCAGCCGGCTGAAGGAGCTCAGAGAGTCGATAAAATCCGCATTGCCACCATGGGAATCCTGCTCAACAGCCAGCAGTCGCATCGTCCTTCCCTCCGTCGAGCTCGTGAATCGAGAGCCTCGCGCCGATGCCGGCAAACGCCAGCGCCATGGTTTAACTTAGTCGCAACGTCGCGCACAATGAGTGACGCCGATCAGATCCTGACATACCCGTTACGTTAAGACGATCACAGCGACGGATTGTTCACTCGAAGCTTGCGCTGCGCCAGCAGCGCGGGTCGCGGCGGCCACGCGCTGCGCTGGTGCATAGCTTAAGTGACTGATTGCAAAGTACCCGCGGGCGCACCGCACTGGTGCACGTGGGGCACGCGCAGGGAGGCGTCGGGCACTCGATCGGGCCCCACGCACGGCAGCGCGGCGTCAGCGGCCGGCAGGCGCCGGCCGCGGGTGCCGCCGCGCCCGGCCTGGGTGTGGGGGAGCAAAGCGAGCAGTGCTTCAGAATTTGATGATCTGCCGTCGCGGCGCCCCGACGCAAGCTCCGGTTATTGTGAACTGACGCACTGTGTTGTCGCCGAGCCTGCATATGCTGCAACGGCGAGGTTTTCCGCGTTCAACAGGGGCCTGACCCAGCGCGGTCACCGCGTTCCACCGAAGCGAGGAGCGTCTTGAGTCCTCGAAAGTCTTAGCTGGAGAACACCCCACGTGGCCAGTGCAACCTCTGCCTCCCGCAGTCACGAAAGCGCAGCGACTGGCAGCGCGGACACGTCACCGGCCGCCCAGCCCGCAGCCGACATCACCGTCATCACGACGCGCGACGATCTCCTCCTCGAGCTCGGCCAGACGCTCGGCGGACAGGCGTCGGTGCATCCCGTCGATTCGCTCGAGGGAGCGCTCGAGGCCATGGCACGGGGCAAGCGCGCCCAGCTGCTGGTGATCGACGCCCGCGACGTCGCCGACGTCCGTCACGCAGTGGATGCGGCACGCGCTTCTGCGCCCGGCGCGGTGGTGCTGGTGTTCGCCGGCGGAGCGGCCGAAAAACAGCTCGGCACCTCACTCGGAGGCAGCAACGTGTTCGCGGTGCTGCCGATGCCGCTCGATCCACGCAAGACGCAGGCCGTCGTGGCGGGCGCGCTCGCGGAAGCGGTCGCCAGGTGCGCGCCGGCGACGGCGGCGGCGCAGCCGTTGTCCTCACTGCGCTCCGAGCTGAGCGTCGATACCTTCGAGCCGCAGCCTGCCGCCATGAGCGGCAGGAGCGGCCGCGGCAGCAAGCCGCCGGTGCCGTTGTTCATAGCCGCCGGCGTCACCGTGCTGGCGCTGGTTGGCGGTGTCGCCTGGTATTTCAGCGGTGGCGGCAACACCACCGCACCGGCACCGGCCCCGCTCGCGAACACACCCCCGAGCGCGCCAGCGGCTGCCGCGGAGCAAGCCGCAGCGGCGGCCGAAGCTCCGGTCGCAGCGCCGAGCGCCGAAACGCTCATCGTGCACGGAAAGGTGGATGAGCTGCTCGAGAAAGCGCGGCTCGCCATGAAAGAGCGCCGCTTCACCGAGCCCGCGGGCGACAATGCCCTCCTGTATTACCGCTCGGCGGTCGCGGCAGATCCCACGAGCGCGGAAGGCCGCGACGGCCTGCAGCGTGTCGCCGCAGTGCTGGCGAGTCGCTTCGAGGAGGCCATGAGTGGCGTGCGCCTCGAGGAGGCCGCGCAGGCACTGGCCAACTTCAAGTCGGCAGCTCCGGGCGACGCGCGGCTCGTCGTCTTCGAGCAACGTCTATACGCCGCCGAAGTGTCGAAGGCGCTCAACGACGGTAACCTCGAGCGTGCCGCCCAGTACGTGCGCCAGGCGCAGCAGTCCACCGCCATACCCGCCGCTGAGATCGCGCGCTGGCGCGCGGACATCGCTCGCCGCCAGGACGACGCGAAGGTCCAGCGCCTTGCGGGTCTGGTCGAGGAGCGCATCCGTGAGGGCCGGCTCACCGACTCCGACGACAGCGCCAGGACCCATCTGCTGCAGCTGCAGGCCGCGGCACCGGCCAGCGCCAGCACGCAGCGCGTCACCCGCGAGCTGATTACCGCCGATCTTCGCAAGGCGCGCGAGGCCGCGCTGGCGCGCAACGCCGTCGAACAGGAGCGCTGGCTCGCCGAGGCCCGGGCGGTCGGCATGAAACCGGCCGAGGCCGCGGCCTTCCAGCGCGAAATGGCCAGCTCGCGGCAGAAAGCGCTCCAGGCCGATAACGATCGCCTCGCACAACTGGCTCGCGAGCGCCTGCGCGAGGGCCGCCTGACCGACCCCGCCCAGGACAGTGCCGCCGGGTACCTGACGCAGCTGCAGGCGGCGGATGCCGGCAGCGCCGCGCTCGCGGATGTGAGTCGCGATCTCGCCGGCAAGCTCCTCGAGCGCGCCCGCAGCGCGGTGCTCGCCGGCCGGCCTGCCGACGCCGACCTCGCCCAGGCGCGTCGCTGGGGCGCGGATCCGAAGGACATCGCTGCCGTGCAGCAGCTGCAGACACCCAGGTCCAGGGGCGCGGCCATCGAGCCGGGCGCGCTCATCGCCAATCTCAAGCGGGTGCGGGCGGTGGCGCCCGAGTATCCGCAGGCCGCCATGGCACAGCAGATCGCCGGCAGCGTCACGCTCGAGTACAGCGTCGACGTCCGCGGGGAGCCACGTGACATCCACGTGGTGGAGGCGACGCCCCCCGGTGTGTTCGATCAGGCGGCGACCAACGCGGTGAAGCACTGGCGCTATGCTCCCACGGTCGTCAACGGCACCGCCGTCGATGTGCCGGCAGTACGCAC
>DASQRV010000363.1:0-3797 GCA_035642735.1 Steroidobacteraceae bacterium | reverse complement strand
CGCGGCCGATGAAGCTCAGCATCCTGACCGCGGCGCTCCAGGAGCTGACCCCGCGCGAGCGGCGCGATGCCGACCCGGATCTCGCCATCGAGGAGTGGCTCGAGTTTGCGGTGCAGATCGGTGCACCGAACATCGAGCTGTCCGCCGCACTCCACCCGAGTGAAAGCGATGTGCCGGCGGCAGCACTGCTCGACCCGGTCGCCAATACCCTCGATCTGCGCGCACCGTTCGACGCGGCACGCGCCGCGCGCGTGCGGCGCGCCATGGAGTCGTGGCGCGTCGGCCTCTCGGATCTCGCCTACTTCGACAACATGCTGGCGGCGGACGAGGCCGTGCGCCGCCGCAAGCACGCACTGATGCTGCGCGTCTTCGACGCCGCGGTGCTCCTCGGGACGGACGCCGTGACCGGCTTCGTCGGCCGCAATCCGCGTCTCGGCATGGACGCCAACCTGACGATGTTCGAGGAGGTGTTCGTGCCGCTGCTCAAGGAGGCGAAGGCCCGCGGCCTCACTTTTCGCGTCGAGCAATGTCCCATGCCCGGCTGGAATGTCAGCGACAGCTGGCACAACAACATTGCCTACGCACCGGGCCCGTGGATTGCCCTGCACCGCATCTGCGAGCGGCACGGGGTGGGCGAGCAGTTCCGCATTCACTATGACCCCTCGCACGCGATCCTCATGGGGCAGGACACCCGCTCGGTGTTCCAGTACCTGAAGGACACCGGCTATGACTTCCTGATCGGCGGCTTTCACGTCAAGGGCCAGGTGATCGATGCGCACGGCATCTCGGCGTGGGGCTATGGTGGCCAGACGATCGAGCGCGGGGACCGGGACGGCGACACACCGCGCGCGGACCCCGCGGCCCGGCAGAATGCCTGGAAGAAGCAGACCGTGTTTGCCGAGCACGAGCTGCCGGGCACCGCGCGCCATGATCCGCTCGCGTACCTGCAGAACCGGACGGTCGACTGGCTCGACCATCAGCTCGCGGCACGCGAGCTGCTCAGGATCGACCCGGACAAGACCTTCCTCGTCGTCGAGCACGAATTTCCCCCGGCACGGATACAGGACAAGGCGCGCCTCGCGCCGATCCTCACCGGATCGCTCGCCTTCACGCGCGCGATCGATGCGGCGGCGGCGGCGATGTATGCCTTGCAGCACGAGGTGCTTCCGGCGCAGGGGATCAGCGTGCAGGGCTTCGGCCGCGAAGCGTATCGGAGCTGACATGCCCTTCGTGACGGCCGATTCGCAGCAGAGCGCCTACGATGTCATCGTGGTCGGCTCAGGGGCCGCGGGGGGCCAATCCGCGTATACCCTCTGCATGGACGGCGCGAAGGTCCTGATGCTCGAGGCGGGGCGCAAGTACGCCGCCGAGAGCGAAACCCCTATGTTCCAGACACCGGACATGGCCCCGCTTGGCGCCGTCGCGACACCGGACAAGGTCTTCGGCTTCTACGACGCGACCGTCGATGGCGGCTGGCAGGTACCCGGGGAGCCCTACGTGCGGACCACGGAGCATCCGGCCGGGAGCTTCTGGTGGTGGCGTTGTCGCATGCTGGGCGGCCGCACCAGTCACTGGGGCCGGATCTCGCTGCGCAACGGTCCCTACGATTTCAAGCCGCGCAGCCGCGATGGCCTGGGATTCGACTGGCCCATCACGTACGAGGATCTCGCACCGTACTACGACAAGGTGGAACTCCTGGTCGGAGTCTATGGCAGCAACGAGGGGCTCGAGAACACACCGAACTCGCCCGCCGGCTGTCTGCTGCCACCCCCGGCGCCGCTGGTGAGCGATCTGCTGGTGAAGCAGCGCGCCGGGCGGCTCGGGATACCGGTGATCCCCGGCCACCGCGCGGTGCTCACCCGCGCGCTCGATCACGAGCGCAATCCGCCGCGCCTGCATCCCGGGAATGTCACCGCGCAGAAGCTCTCCGCCGAGGGGATGCGCAGCCGCGCATCGTGCCTGTGGGCAACCCCGTGCAACCGTGGCTGCTCGGTGCGCGCCAACTACCAGTCGATCACCGTGCATCTGCCGCCGGCTCTGGCGAGCGGCAATCTCGACATCACGACCGATGCGATGGTGTACGAGATCACACTCGGACGGGACGGCCGCGCCTCGGGTGTGAACTTCGTCGACCGCACGACCGGTAAGCAGCGGCACGCGAGCGCGCGCGTGGTGGTCCTCGCGGCGAGCGCCTGCGAGTCGGCGCGCATTCTGCTGAATTCGAAGAGCGCGCAGTTCCCACAGGGACTCGCCAACTCGAGCGGCAAGGTCGGGCACTACCTGATGGATACGGTGGGCAGCAGTGTGAGCGGCCAGGTTCCGCTGCTGGAGAGCCTGCCGCCGATGAACGAGGACGCTGCCGACGGACATCAGATGTACGTTCCCTGGTGGCTCTATAAGGAGCAGCTTGCCGGCAAGCTCGGTTTCGCGCGGGGCTACCACATCGAGTTCGGCGGCGCCCGGCGCATGCCGGATTACTCGACGGCGAAGGGCATCGAGTGGCTGACCGGCGGCAACTACGGCGTCAAGTTCAAGCAGGACGTACGCCGCTACTACGGCTCCTTCGTCAATTTCGATGGCCGCGGCGAGATGATTCCGAATGAGAACTCCTACTGTGAGATCGATCCCGGCGGCACCAAGGACCGGTGGGGCATCCCGGTGCTGCGCTTCCACTGGCAGTGGTCGGAGCACGAGCTGCGGCAGGCCGCGCACATGCAGAGAACCTTCGCCGACATCATCGAGGCCATGGGCGGGCGCGTGCACGGTGAGGTGCAGACCGATGGCGCCAAGGCCATCGCTCCGGGTGGTTTCATCATTCATGAAGTCGGCGGTGCCATCATGGGGTCCGATCGCGGCAGCTCCGTGACCAATCCGTGGTGCCAGACCTGGGACGTACCGAACCTGTTCATCACCGACGGCGCCGTGTTCGCTTCCAACGCCGACAAGAATCCGACGCTCACCATCATGGCGATCGCCTGGCGCGCGGCGGACCATATTCTCGAGCGCATGCGGCGCAGGGAGCTGTGATGGACCGGCGTACGAGCATCAAATGGGTGCTGGCGGTGAGCGCCTCGTGGCCACTGCTGCGCGCCCGAGCGGGATCGGCGGCTGAGGCGGCACCGGCCGAGGCAGCGCCGGCCGAGCCGCTGCTGGCTTTGAAGGGCTATGGCACCGATCCCGATCTGCTGAAGACCTATCATGCCGGGGAGGTCTGGCCGCTCACCCTCACAGCGCCGCAACGGCAGCTCGCGGGCGTGTTGTCCGACCTCATCATTCCGGCCGATGAGCACTCGGGCAGCGCGAGCAGCGTCGGCGTCGTTGATTTCATCGATGAGTGGGTAAGTGCGCCGTATCCCGATTGTCGCCGCGATCGCCCGCTCGTCCTCGCGGGGTTCGGCTGGCTCGACGCGGAAGCTGCGCGACGCTTCGGTAAGGGATTCGTCGCACTCGATCACGGACAGCTGACCGGCATCTGCGATGACATCTGCGACGCCACGCGCGCCGCGCCGCCACGGCGTGAGGCAGCGCGCTTTTTTGCCGTGTACCGTGATCTCACCGCCGCCGGCTTCTATTCGACTCCGGTCGGCCGCGAGGACCTCGGCTACGTCGGCAACGTGCCGCTGAAGCACTTTGACGGCCCGCCGGTCGAGCTTTTGAGGAAGCTCAACCTGGCATGATCCGCAACCGGCAACAGGTGCTCACCATGAAACCGACTCCTCTATATCTCGCGCTGGCCATTGTCGGCTGCGCCTCCGGCTCGTTCGTGGCGGCCGATCAGGGCAGCGCGCCCGGTCCCT
>DASQRV010000362.1:0-7482 GCA_035642735.1 Steroidobacteraceae bacterium | reverse complement strand
CGTCGCGGCGATCGGTAACATCGGTTTTGCATAGATGTCCTTGGAGTCCGAGCCGCGGATTCCCTCCTTGAAATACCGCAATTGCCTCGCCAGGTACCAGCCGGCCTGGCCGCTCAGCTTCGGCGCGTTCAGCGTCCGGTTGCCCTCCCCGCGGGGCCCATGACAGGCGGCGCACAGCGCATAGCTCGCCTGGCCTGCCGCGGCGTTGCCCACCGGTCGGGCGCGCGTGGCGGCGAAAGTTGGTTGAGTGGACAACCATGCCTTGAACGCGCTCTCCTCTTCCACCACGACGCGGCCGCGCATGGCGAAGTGCCCCAGGCCGCACAGCTGCTCGCAGAGGACATCGAATTGCCCGGTGCGGGTGGGGGTGAACCAGAAAAAGGTCACCATGCCCGGCACCATGTCCATCTTGACCCGGAATTGCGGCACGACCCACTGGTGATTGACGTCTTTGGCGCGCAGCAACAGCTTGACCGGCTTGTTGATGGGCAGATGCAGCTCAGGGCTCGATACCAGGATGTCATCTGCGCCGCGAGGATCCTTGGGATCGATGCCGAACGGGTTGTCCGGAGTGATAAGCGTGGCATCGGTGGTGCCGAGCACGCCGTCCCGCCCGGGAAAGCGGTAGCTCCAGGTCCATTGCTGGCCTACGGCCTCGACCACCGCCGCGTCCTGGGGGACGGTGACGAACTTGGCCCATACGAACAGGCCCGGTGCCAACATTGCCGCGACGCCGAGTGAGGTGAGCACGGTGAGCCACCACTCGAGCTTTTTGTTCTCAGGTGCGTAGGCAGCCCGCTGTCCCCGGCGATGGCGGTAGCGGTAGATCGCAAAGGCCATGAACAGGTTGACGGCGACGAAGACGATGCCGGTCACCACGAACGTGATGTTCACGGTGTCGTCCATCATCTTCCAATTGGATGCGATCGGGGTAAACCACCATGGACTGAGGAAGTGGAACAGGATCGTTCCAACAACCAACGCCAGCAGGGCGACTGCCATTGCCATCCATCAGTCCTCTTGTACGAGTTCGCCTCTCCACTGAGGAGAGTCCGCGCTGCGCTGCACCACCCTGAATGGATTCATGAAATGCCGGTCAATTGCGGCGAGCTCTGCTTCCCGATGTCGGCAGCACATCATCGTGCGCACGGCCGCCTCCTGATCCCGGGGGGCATAAATCAGGATGAGATAGCCGCCACGCTCGATGTCATCGTGGAAGCCGGCGAGCTTCCTGTTTTCGGTGGCGATGCCCGTCAGGCCGCCTTCCCAGGCGCCGAACAGCAACGCCACCGCAACCGTTGCGAAGTAGACGACGCGCGCAACAGCGGGACCGAACGGCTGGAAATACTGCAGTAAGCCGACGCCGATCACTCCGAAGATGAGGCCGAGCGCGGCACCTATGAGCCCGTCGCGAATGAGATCCAGCGTCTCGAGATAGTTGCTGGAATGTATGTGCTCTTTCTGCAGCCCGGCCTCGTCCCTGGTGATGACGTGCAGCAGAGAATCGCTCACGCCAACCGCCCGCACATCATCGGAAATTCGCCGGGTGCTCTCTAACGTGCGAGCGAGGTAGTAAAGGCATTTCATCAGCGAGCGCTCCAGGCGTCGCCGGCCTTCCCGGATCGGCTGCCGCGGCCGCCAGCGCTGGCCGCACGCGGACGCGATCGGGCCGCTGCGCGGCTTCTCAGGGATTCACTGGCACGAGGATGGGCGTCGCGCCGCCGTCGGGCGTCGACCTGCCCGACAGGTGGGTGCTGTAGCGCCGTTCGGGCTCTCGATCGATGACCGAGCACGGTTCTGGCCCTGAATTCGTACGCGCAAAAGCCTGCGGCGGACGGAGACATCTCCGCTCCGCTAATGACTTCACCAACTTCAGCTTCTCACAAGAACTGGGCCTTTGGAAGAACGTCACCGCCGCGCGGTCAAGCGCGTGCAGCACACCCGCAAGGTCTTGATTCGAGCGCGTATTGGCCGTCCTGGCGCGGTTCGGGGTTACCGTCCTCGCCCCAGGACCCAGGCCCAGATGCCAAAGCCGAGCAGGGAAATGGCGACGACCGCGAACGGCAGCGGCGGCAGCCAGATGGGCACCGTATGCAGATGGGAGGAACTGACAACTGCCGCGACCACTGCCGCAAGTGCCACACCAAAAAAGACTCCGAGAGCCAGATTTGGCTGCCTACGCCAGGCGACGCCCCAGAGAGCGACGAACAGCACGAGACCGCTCAGTTGCAGCCAGGTTGCCATGGGCGAAAAATCTAGCAGAACGCGCGAATCCTGGCGACCTCCGCGGCGCTCGTGGCGGGCGCGTGCCTAGGGTGCATCCGGAAGCCAGCGCACATCCTGCAGCATCTGCGCGGTGAGCGCATCGAGGTTGGCGCCGCCCCGCGTCAGCACTGCGATGCTGCCCGGCGGCGCCGGCACGATCACCCCGCTCATGCCCTGCTCGTGGAAGGTGCGCCGCCCGCTCACGTGCTGGTTGCGCAGGATCATCACCGTCACGGGCCCCTGCGCGGTTTGCACCACGAGGTGTGGCACGTAGTGATCGCGGAACCAGCAGCTTTGCGCGTAGGAGATGCGGTCGGAGGTGATGTCGAGCCTGACGCCGGCGGATCGCAGCGCGCTATCGATGCTCTGTGCATCCACTTGTTGCCGCGCCAACCAGCTCTCGGGCTCTTCCTGCACGTGCGCCACCACCTCGCGGGCCAGCGTGTCACTCGGGCGCAGCGCCCACACCGCGAGCACCGCCAGCATGGCGAGCAGCACGCTCGCCGCCAGCGCCCACGGCCGCCAGCTCGCCGTGAATCGCGCCGTGACCGCCGCGGCCGGTGGTCGTTCCAGGGCGCGACGGATGTTGGCATCGAGAGTACGCACTTCCGCGCGGAACTGCCGGCAGGACTCACAGTCCCGCAGGTGCTGCTCGAGCTCGGCAGTGCTGTTGCCGGGATCGCCGCCGATCTGCAGCCGTACCTGTTCGCAGCTCACGACGCCGCCTCGCTCGTGGATACGTCCGGAGCGGGCGACATGCCACAGAACGCGCGCAGCTTGTTGCGGGCGCGGAACAGTCGTGTCAGCACGGCGGTCGAGGACAACGCCAACTCGCGGGCGATCTCATCGGTGGAGAAGCCGCCGAGAACCTGCAGCAGGAGTGGCTCGCGGTACTCAATCGGTAGTTTCATGATCGCATTGCGCAGAGTGAACAGATCGCCCTCGGGATCAGCCGCTTTCGCGGGCACCTGACTCTCGAGCGCCTCATCGAGCGAGACCAGCTCGAGGCGCTTGCGCTCGTAGAGCCGCGCGTGCTCGCGCCGCACAATGGTCAGCAGCCAGGCGCGCGCGGCACCCCGGTCTTTCAGGGTGTCGCGGGATCGCCAGGCCCGCAGCAGCGACTCCTGCACGATGTCCTCCGCGAGCGAGCGGTCCCGTGCCAGCCAGTGCGCAAAGCGCAGCAGATCCGGGCGCATCGACTCGAACAGCTGAGTGACCGATGCCTGCGGGTCTGCTCCGGACAGCCGCTCACCGATGGAGGAGACCGGGGATTCGGGCCGAGAATTGCGCATGGTCGCCTGGCGTAGGGAAGCGGGCATTATATGCGTGGCTGCCGGCGTTCCTGGCAATATCGCGTCAAACTGCCCGGTCTCCTCGGCCAACCGAGCCGACCGTGATCGACAGAGAACAGGAGTGTCCGTGAGATTCCTCGTGCAATGGCTCATCGACTGGCCGCGGCGGGCCGCCACGCCCCTCGCGTGGCTCGCGCCGCTGTTCGCGCGCATCACCGTCGGCTATGTGTTCCTGCTGAGCGGCTGGGGCAAGCTCCACAACCTCGCGCAGGTCACCGAAAATTTCATAGGCTGGGGCATTCCTCACCCGCGCGTGCTGACACCCTTCGTGTCGGGAGTTGAATTCTTCGGCGGCCTGTTCCTGCTGCTCGGCTTCATGACGCGCATCTCTGCCGGCGCGCTCGGCATCGTCATGATCGTCGCCATCCGCGCAGCGAAGTGGGCCGATGTCGATTCGCTCGAGACGCTGCTCGGCTTCGACGAGTTCGAGTACCTGGCGCTGTTCCTGTGGCTGGCGATCGCCGGCGCGGGTGTCGTGTCGGTCGACGCGTGGCTGCAGCGCTGGTACGACCGCGGCAGTGGCCGGGGCGGCGCTGCAGTGAAGCCGGCGGCACTCGTCTGAGCGGCAGTGGCCCGGCCCTCAGGGCGGCACGCCGTCGAAGAAATCAACCACACCGGTCTCGAGCGAGTACTCCGCACCGACCACGAGCAGCCCGTCGCTCTGGATGAGCTGCTCGAGCAGCTCCGAGCCGTGCCGCAGGTGGTTGGCCGACATGCGGATGTTGGCGCGCACCGCCTGCTGCTCGAGACTCTGCCGGTCGCGTGTCCCATCGCGCTCGAGCAGCCCCTCGACGGCCGGGCGAATGCGGTCGACGATGGAGCGTAGGTTGCGTGACTGCTCGCGCGAGGGGCGCGCGAGCTGCTCGAGCGTGGCGTGGATCGCGCCGCAGTTGGAATGGCCGAGTACCACCACGAGGCGCGTGCCGAAGGCCGCAGCCGCGAACTCGACGCTGCCGATCTGCGACGGCGCGACGATGTTGCCGGCCACGCGGATGACGAACAGGTCCCCGAGTCCCTGGTCGAAGACGATCTCGGCGGGCACGCGCGCGTCCGAGCAGCCGAGCACGATGGCGAACGGTTCCTGCCCGGCCGGCAGCGTGCGGCGCCGCGCGCGCGCGGCGCCCGCCTCGAGCCCGGACTCGCTTTCGAGCCCCAGCCTGCCGACGAAGCGCCGGTTACCTTCGCGCAGCGCCGCCAGTGCCGCGCGCGCCGGGATCATCGCCATCTTAAAGCCCCCGCGACGGTGAGCACCTCAATATACCCGACCCGAAAGATCGCGGTGGCAGTCGCTGTGCGACGGCACGACCCGACCCGTCACGGCGTGCTTCAGCGCCGGCGGCGCGTACCGCGAGTCGGCTGTGCGTCGAGCGGGTTCTCCGGCCAGTAGTGCTTGGGGTAACGGCCGCGCAGGTCCTTGCGCACCTCCGCGTAAGCGCCGCGCCAGAAGCTCTGCAGGTCGCGCGTCACCTGCACTGGGCGCTGCGCCGGCGACAGCAGTCGGAAGGTGACGGGCACGCGATTGCGCCCGAGCAGTGGCGTGGCGGCGAGGCCAAACACCTCCTGCAGTCGCACGGCGACGAGCGGCGCACTGTCATCGAGATAATCGACGCGCACGCGCACACCACCCGGCAGCTCGAGGTGCGTGGGAGCCCATTCGGCGAGCTGACGCTGTTGCGCGAAGCTAAGCCGGGCGTGCAGCGCTTCTCCCGGTGGCACGGCAGTGAGATGCTCGCGGCGCGTGACACCCTCGAGCCACGCAGCGAGCCAGAGGTCGAGCGACTCGAGCAAGGCCGCATCGGACACCGCCGGCCATGCCGCAGCCTCCGCCGTGCCCGCGAGCTCGCGGCGTACGAACTCGATGCGCGCCTGCAGAGTGCGTGCCTCACGGTCCCAGGGCAGTGCCTCGATGCCGAGCTCGCGCAGGCCGCTGAGCATCGCGGCGCGCGCCGCTTCCGCCGGAAGCGTCGCGAGCGGCTTGTCCTCCAGCACCAGGCCATCGAGCTCGAGCGTGCGCCGCGCGAGCACTGCCTGGTCGCGCGAGCTCCATTCGACCCGTTCGTGGCGGCGGAGGCGGTCGGCAAAGTGCTCGAGCAGCTGTCCTCGCTCGAGCGGCGCGGCGAGCAGGATGCGTGCGTCGCGCTCGCGATCATCGAGGTCCACGGCGACGATGAATTCCTGCCGCGCTAGTGCCTGCGGCTCGGCGAACGCCGCGCCGCGGCCGTTGGCGAGCGTATAGCGGCCTTCGCTCCCCGGCCGCCGTCGACCGATGCGGTCCGGGTAGGCGAAGGCGAGCAGCAGCCCGGCATCGACCGCCGCGGCGCCGTGTTGCGCTTCCGCCCGCGCGGCGCGCGCCAGCGCGCGCTCCAGCTCGCGCGCCACCCGCCGGACGCGCTCGAGCGAGGAGCGCGCCGCGCCATGGCGCCGCTCCGTGCCGCTCAGCATCTCGAGTCGCGTGCGGACATCCGCATCGTGCACCTCACCCGTGCCACGCAGCACATCGCGCTCGGAGAGGAGTGCGGCGAGTTGCGCGGCGAGCGGTACCGCGTCCAGCTGCTGTGCCCGCAGCAGCATGTGCGCGAGCCGCGGGTGTACGGCAAGGCGCGTCATCGCATGTCCGTGAGCATCGATGCTGCCTGCGCCATCGAGCGCCCCGAGACGCTGCAACAGGTCACGCGCGCTCGCGAGCATCGCCGGCGGCGGCTCGTCCAGCCACGCGAGCTGCCGCGCCTCGCGCGCTCCCCAGCGGGCGAGATCCAGGGCGAGCGGCGCGAGATCGGCAGCCAGGATCTCGGGCGGAGTGAAAGCGGCGAGTGCGGCCTGCGCGCCTTCGCTCCAGGCGCGGTAGCAGACACCGGGCCCGGTGCGAGCGGCACGGCCCTGGCGCTGCTCGGCCGAGGCGCGCGAGATGCGCTGCGTCTCGAGGCGGCTCATGCCGGTGGCCGGATCGAAGCGCGCACGCCGCATCAGGCCGGAGTCGACCACCACGCGCACGCCCGGAATCGTGAGGCTCGTCTCGGCGATGTTGGTCGCGAGCACCAGCTTGCGCATGCCGCGGGCAGCCGGCGCGAGCGCCGCGTCCTGCGCCTCGGAGCCGAGCTCGCCGTAGAAGGGCAGCACGGCCACGCCGGCCAGGGCTGTGCCCTCGAGAAGCGACTGCACGCGGCGGATCTCACGCGCGCCGGGCAGGAACACGAGCACATCACCCTGCTCCTCGCGCAAAGCCCGCAGCGCGAGCTGCGCGCTGAGCTTCTCCGGCGAGTGTGTGGCGCGGGCCGCGGCGGTCGCGGGCAGGAGCGCCGGGCCCTTGCCCGCGTAGCGCGTCTCGACCGCAAAGGTGTGGCCGGCCGCGCTCACCCGCGGTGCATCGCCGAGCAGTTGCGCCACGGCCGCGCCATCGAGCGTCGCAGACATGATGAGCACGCGCAGCTCGGGTGTGAGCGCGGCGCGCGCATCGAGACACAGCGCGAGCCCGAGGTCTGCCTGCAGGCTGCGCTCGTGGAACTCATCGAATATGACCGCGGCCACTCCTTCGAGCGCCGCATCCTCCTGCAGCAGCCGGGTGAGCACGCCCTCGGTGACGACCTCGATGCGCGTCGCGCGCGAGACGCGGGTCTCGAGCCGCATGCGGTAGCCGATGGTGCCTCCGGGACTCTCGCCGAGGGTTTGTGCCATGCGCGCGGCCACCGCGCGCGCCGCGACCCGGCGGGGCTCGAGCAGCAGCAGGCGCTTGCCCTGCGTCCACGGCTCATCGAGCAGCGCCAGCGGGACGACCGTGCTCTTACCCGCGCCGGGCGGCGCTTCGAGCACGGCGGAGGTGTGCGTCCTCAGGGCATCGAGCAGCGCCGGCAGCGCTGCATCGATTGGC
>DASQRV010000361.1:0-7058 GCA_035642735.1 Steroidobacteraceae bacterium | reverse complement strand
ACCAGTGTCGACTTGCCGCTGCCCGAGCGGCCGACGATCGCCAGGCCTTCCCCCGGAGCCACCTCCAGCGACACATCGGCGAGCGCCGCGGGTCGGCCGGCGGGCTCGGCCCCCCTGCCGTCCGCGCCCGGGTAGCTGAACGACACGTGCTCGAACTGCACCGCACCGCGCACGCGCGCGGCGCGGAAGTTGCCGCCCCGGGGCTCGGCCGGCTCATCGAGGACTTCGAACAGGCTCTGTCCCGCGGCGATCCCCTGCTGCAGCGGGCCGGCCACCCCGACCAGGTCGCGCAATGGCTGTGCGATACCGACCAGGGCGGCGATGAAGCCCAGCATGTCGCCCATGCTCATGCGCCCATGGATCGCGTCGGCGATCGCAATCCACAACACGATTGCGGCGCCGATGGCGGTCACCAGCTGCACCACGGGGTTGGAGATACCGCGTGTCAGGATCAGCTTCATGTTCGAGCGCAGGTTGTGAGCGTCCACCACATCGAACTGGCGGGCGAGATGCGCTTGCGCGTTGTACACCTTGATGAGCCGTGGCGACTCGAAACCCTCCTTGGCGACGCGCGTGACGTCACCCATGGATTCCTGGATGCGGCGGCTGTAGCGGCGGAACTTGAAGTTGATGATCGAGACCAGCCAGCCGATCAACGGAGTGAGTATCAGCGCAATCAGCGTGAGGCGCGCATTGAACCACAGCATCAGGCCGATCGAGCCGACGATGGTGAGCGTCGTGCGCACCGCCAGGTTGATCGAGTCGGTGGTCGCCTGAGCGATCTGCTCACTGTTGTAGGTGAGACGCGAGAGCAGCGTCGCGGCGGAGCTGCGATCGAAGTAGCCGACGGGCAGATCCAGGATGTGGCGGAATACGTCGCGCCGCAGCCGGCTGACGACCTGCCGGCCGACGTAGCCCATGTTGTAGGTCTGGACGAATTCCCCGATGCCGCGCAGCAGGAACAATCCCACCAGAGCAACGGGAAGCCAGACGATGGTGCGCGGGTCCTGCTGCACCAGCGTGCCATCGCCGAATTTCTTGGCGAACAACGCAAAGCTCGTCATGGTCGCGGCGAACAGCGCGCCGCCGAGCATGCCGAGTATGAAGCGGCCGCGGTGCGGCGCGAGATAGGCGAGCAGTCGGCGGTAGGTCGCGCGCGCACCCTGGGCGGCCAGGGGCCGCACGCTCCCAGTCCCGCTCGGCGCTCCGCTCGTATCGTTCAAGGCTTGCCCGCCGGCTCTTCCTTGACCGTTGCGATATTAACCTCGACGAAGCCCAGGCGCCCGAGCACGTCCATGGCGGTGATGACCGACTGATGGGTGGCGCGCGCATCCGCGCGCAGCGTGACCCGCATGCCACGGTTGCTGCCGACTTCCTTGAGGAGCGCGGCGCGCAGCGTCTCGGGGCTCGAGTTGATGAGTTCACGCTGGTTTACCAGGTAGCTCCCCTGCTGGCTGACGCTCACCACCAGCGGCTCGCCGCTCACCTTCTGCGTCGGCACGGCGCTCGCCTGCGGCAGGTGCACGCGCAGCCGCCCCTCGTCACTGAACTTGCTCGAGAGGATGAAGAACACCACGAGCAGCAGCACGACGTCGATGAGCGAGACGACGTTGATTTCCGGCTCCTCGTGGCGTCGGGTCTTGAGGTTCATCTGACGGCCTCGGAGCGCACCGGCTCGAACGGCACGGCCGCAGGGACCGGGCGCTCGCGACCGCGCGCCTGGGCGGCCTCCAGCGCATCCGCCATGCGAATGGCCTGCTTCTCCATCTCCACCACGATGCCGTCGACCCTGCCGCGCAGGTAGCGGTAGAAGATGAGCGCCGGAATAGCGACGCACAGACCGGCGACCGTACAGATCAGCGCCTCGGCGATGCCGCCCGAGAGCGCCCGCGGATCACCCATGCCGCCCGCCTCGATGGCGTTGAAGGAGCGGATGATGCCGGTCACGGTGCCGAGCAGGCCGAGCAGCGGCGACACGCCGGCAATGGTGCCGAGTGTGTTGATGAAGCGCTCCAGCTCGTGCACCACGTGCCGGCCGGTGTCCTCGAGGCGCTCCATTAGCATCTCGCGCGGGCGGTGGCGGTTCGCGAGCCCGGTGGCGAGCAGCCGCCCGAGGGGCGAGTTCTGTTCGAGCGCCGCGATCACCTTGTCATTGACCTGGTTCGACTCGATGAGCTGCCAGACTTTCTGCGGCAGCTCGCGCGGCAGCACCCGCTTGTCCTGCAGGGTCCACAGCCGCTCGAGAACGATGGCGGCCGCGGTAATCGAGCACAGAATGATCGGCCACATCAGCGGGCCGCCCGCCCGCACTATTTCCCACATCCGCGAAGATTCCTCACACGAGCCGCAAAGGCAAAGGCGGCATCATACCGAAGCGAGGCGGGCGCTCAAGGAATTGCGTCCCGGGCGTGCGGCACATCACGCCTGGGAGCGTTCTGGTACATTTCTGGGCTCGATGCTGCGCGAGGTGCTCAAAAGAATCGTCCCGCCCCCGCATTCGCTGCGGGACCGCTGGTTCGTGCGGCTGTTCGGCGAGCGCCTCTCCGACCCCCAGCTCTGGTGCCTGCACCGGCGGGGCGTGACCTACGCCTTTGGCGCTGGGCTCGCGATCTGCTTCATTCCGCTCCCGGTGCACCTGGTCACGGCCTGCACCGTGGCCATGATCTGGCGCCTGAACATCCCGGTGATCGTCGGAACGACCCTCTTCCTCAATCCCTTCACCGCCGTGCCGGTCTACTACCTCGCCTATCGGGTGGGGACCGCGTTGCTGGGCACGCCCGTCCGGCACTTCAAGTTCCACCCCAGCTGGGAGTGGTTCGCGCACGGCCTGGTGCCGGTATGGCAGCCCTTCGTGATCGGGTGCATCGCCTGCGCGGTGGTGACCGGCGTGCTCGGCTGGGTCGCGCTCGAGGTGCTGTGGCGCTGGCACGTGAGGAGCCGCTACCGGACGCGCCACGCCCGACACGCCGCGCTACCCGCCGGCTGAAGAGGATACCCGGGCGGGCCCCCGCGGGTGCTTTCGCGCCGCTACGCGCGTTTCAGGCACGCGGCGTGAGCGTGCCGCCCTCGAGCTCGTAGATGCGCTCCATGCGGCTCGCGAGTCTCACATCGTGAGTCACCACCACGAGGCTCGTGCCCCGCTCGCGATTGAGCTCGAGCATGAGGGCAAAAACGCTCTCGGCATTACCGCCGTCGAGGTTGCCCGTCGGCTCATCGGCGAGCACCACGCGGGGCTCCGTCACCAGTGCGCGTGCCACGGCCGCCCGCTGTCGCTCACCGCCCGAGAGCTGGTAGGGCCGATGGTTGAGGCGCTCGCCGAGACCCACGCGCTCGAGCAACGCCCGGGCGGCGCTTCTTGCCGCCCCGACCGGGGTGCGGCGCACGAGCAGCGGCATGGCGACATTCTCCAGCGCCGAGAATTCCGGCAGCAGATGGTGAAACTGGTAGACGAAGCCGAGCGTGCGGTTGCGCAGCACGCCGCGCTCGCTCTCGCGGAGCGAGTGGATATCGCGCCCGGCCACCCGCACCACCCCGGAGCTCGGCGGATCGAGGCCGCCGAGGATCTGCAACAGCGTCGTCTTGCCCGAGCCCGAAGCACCCACGATCGCCACCCGCTCGGCGGGCGCTACGGAGAGCACGACGCCCTGCAGCACTTCGAGCACCACCGGCCCCTGGCGGAAGCTCTTGTGCACGTCACGCGCCTCGAGCACCGGATCATTCATGGCGCAGCGCCTCGGCGGGCGCGGTGCGCGCCGCGCGCCACGCGGGGTAGAGGGTGGCGAGCACGCACAGCACCAACGCCACCGTACACACTTTCAGCACATCGACGAGCTCGACGTACGCCGGCAGGTCGCTCATGTAGTAGACGCGCGCGTCCAGGAACTGGGTCCCGACCAGGCGCTCGAGGCCCGCGACCAGTGTTTCGAGGTT
Source organism: Steroidobacteraceae bacterium (assembly GCA_035642735.1). Classification (GTDB taxonomy): domain Bacteria; phylum Pseudomonadota; class Gammaproteobacteria; order Steroidobacterales; family Steroidobacteraceae; genus 13-2-20CM-66-19. The sequence goes on along the minus strand of DASQRV010000361.1, from coordinate 3,128 downwards.
ATCCGAGAGCAGCGTGCCGAGCGCCGCCCCGGCGAGTGTGCCGGCGAGGCCGATGAGCACGCCCTGCACGGCAAAGGTGAGCAGCACGTTGCGCGGCCCGGCACCGAGGGTGCGCAGGATGGCAATGTCGGTCTGCTTCTCCTTCACGATCATGACGAGCGTGGCCACGATGTTGAAGGCCGCCACGGCGACCAGTATCAGCAGGATGAAGAACAGCATCGACTTGGTGATCTCGATGGAGCGGAAGAAGTTGGCGTGGTCCTGGGTCCAGTCCGCGACGTAGAAGCCCGGGCCCCCGAGCTGCTGTGAAACGTTCCGTGCCACCTTGCGCACCAGCGTCGGCGCGTGCAGCGGGTCGGCGAACGCCAGGCGCAATCCGGTGACCGCGTCGCCGGTGCGGAACAGCCGCGCCGCATCCTCGAGGTGCACGAGCGCCAGGCCGCGGTCGAACTCGTACATGCCGCTCTTGAACAGTCCCACGACATGGAAACGGCGCATCCGCGGCACGACGCCGGTGGGCGTCGCGACCCCTTCGGGCGCAATCAGCACCACGGTGTCGCCGACGCCCGCGTGCAGCTCGTGCGCCAGCGCGCTGCCGAGGATGATGCCGTAACTGCCGCCAGTGAGGTCCTCCAGGTGGCCTTCAACCAAGCGTTGGGCGAGGCCGGTGGCCGTGCGCTCCTCTTCCGGCAGCACTCCGCGCACGTTGGCCCCGGCCATGGCGGTGCCGTGCGCAAACATCGCCTGGCTCTCGATGTACGGAACCGCGGCCTGCACCCCGCTCTCCCGGCGCACCGCGGCCTGCACCGCACGCCAGTCGGGCAGCGTGCCGTCGAGGCCCGCGATGGTGGCGTGGGATGTGACCGCGAGAATGCGGTTGCGCAGCTCGCGCTCGAAGCCGTTCATGACCGAGAGCACGACGATCAGCGTGGCCACCCCGAGCATCAGGCCGCACACCGACATGAGGGCGACGAACGAGACGAAGCCGCGCCGGTGCGTCGAGCGCAGGTAGCGCGTGCCGATCAGCCACTCGTAGGCGCTCATGCAGTTACTCGTACCGCAGCGCCTCGGCGGGCGCGGTACGCGCCGCGCGGATCGCCGGGTAGACGGTCGCGACGGCGGTCAGCAACAGTGCTGCCAGTGCGATCGCCGCGATGTTGCGCCAGTGCACCTCGGAGGGAATGGCGGTGATGTAGTAGACGTCCGCGTCCATGATCTGGAAGCGGAAGGTGCGCTCGAGGAAGGGCACGATAGTGTCGACGTGAAACGCCAGCAGCAGCCCGAGCACTACGCCGAGGGCGACCCCGAGCCAGCCGATCACCAGTCCCTGAGTGATGAAGATGCCCATCACACGGCACGGCGCGGCGCCGAAGGTGCGCATGATGGCGATGTCGGTGCGCTTGTCGGTCACCACCATCACCAGCATCGCGACGATGTTGAAGGCCGCCACCGCCACGATCAGCAGCAGGATGAGCGACATCATGGTCTTCTCGATGCGGATGGCGCGAAAGTAATTGGCGTTGTCCCGCGTCCAGTCGCTCACCTCGAGCGTCGCCGGCAGCCGCGCACGCAGCTGTGCGGCCACGGCCGGCGCGGCGAGCACGTCCTGCAACTGCACACGCAGCCCCTCGCTCACCGTGCCCGCAGGCCCGAGTGCGCGCACGTCGGCGAGGTTGCCGAAGATCAGCGTGGCGTCGTGGTCCTGGAGGCCGGCCTCGAAAACCCCGGCGACGCGCAACTCACGCAGCTTCGGAGTCGGGGTGCCGTCGGCGTCCACTGTCGGCACGAGCACGGTGAGGGCATCGCCCGGAGAGAGTCCCAGCCGCTCGGCGATCACCTCGCCCACGATCACCCTGCCTTCGCCTCGTGTGAGATCCTCGAGGCGGCCCTGGGTGATCGCGTGCGCGAGCTCGCCCGACGCGGCGGGAGCTTCGGGATCGATGCCACGCAACAGCACCGGCAGCATCTCCGGCTGGCGCACCGCGAGCGCCTGTACTTCGGCGTACGGGGCCGCGTCCTTCACGTCGGGCAGGCCGCGCGCGATCTGCGCAATCTGCGGCCAGTCCGTCGGTTCCGCCGCGCGCGTTGCGGTGACCCGCACCGGGGCGCTGAGTGACAGCAGCCGGTCGCGCAGCTCGCCCTCGAAGCCGTTCATCACCGAGAGGATGACGATGAGCGCTGCCACTCCCACGCACACCCCGACGAGCGAAGCCCAGGTGATGAAAGACACGAAGAACCGGGTCGAGCGCGCGCGCACGTAGCGCAGGCCGACGTAGATCGGCAGTGGATGAAACATCGTCGCGATTTAACCACAGTTGGGCCGTTATCTGACGCGCGTCACAATTCGGCGTGCTCTCGAGCCGGGGTTGCTTTGACAGATTTTGCGCGGTGTTATAGTCACCACGAGTCTCTAGGGAGAGTCGTCGCATGCAGACCCGCATTCTCGCCGCAGTGCTGTGCGGCTGTGCGCTGACGAGCGCCGCGGTCGCCGAAACTCTCGTCGTGAACGACGAGGTACAGGTGCGCGAGTCGCAGCTCGAGCGGCCGAAACGCGGCCTCACCATGGACGAGGTCGAGAAGCAGTTCGGCACGCCGGCCGCCCGCCATCCCGCGGTCGGCGGAAGCTCGCAGGCGCAGCCACCGATCACGCGCTGGGACTACAACGGTTTCTCGGTAGTCTTCGAGCGCGATCGCGTCATCCACTCGGTGGTCACCGGCTCGTCCGTGACCAGCACCTCAGTCGCCGGCACCTGAGCCTCCGGGCTCCCCGGCCCGCCGCGCCCCTCAATCGGGCCAGGTTCCGCCGCGCCGCGGCGCCCGGCGCCGGCTGTCACCGCTGCGATTTTTCGCAGCCCGCTGCGTTGCCGACCCAATACCGCCACGATCGCCCACCCATCGGCAGTGCCGAGCTCAGTGCCGCGATTCCTCGCCCGGCTGCGGCGCCGGTAGAGCGCTGCGATTTCCCGCCTGCCGCGGGATTCCACCCCTTTTTTTGTCGCCATATGCAGACACGTCACGAATATGTGCTAGTCTCGTTTTAACAGAATAAATTCCTTGGACATCCATGACGCGGGAAGAGCCCTTAAGGGCCCATATAGAGGCCTTGGTACGCGCCGGTACGGTTCGAA
>DASQRV010000360.1:0-6353 GCA_035642735.1 Steroidobacteraceae bacterium | reverse complement strand
ATCGCCGCAGCCTGCGCTGCGGGCTTCGGCACCGCAGCGGGCGTGGGCGCGCGGGCTGGCGCCGGGGACCGTGACGTGCGCGCGGGAGCCGCCGGCGCGGGCGGCGCTGCGACCGCCGCGACCCGCGTCGCGGGCTTCGCGGCCGGTGCCGGCGCGGGCTCATCCAGCACCTCGAGACTGACCATGTCGGCGTCCGCGCTCTCGGTCGGCGGCAGAAGCCGGACGGAGGGCGCCGGGCGGGCGACCGGAATGTCGCGCAGGGGCGGCAGCGGCTTCTCCAGCTTCTCCCCCTCCAGGTCGAATTCCAGTATCTGGTCCACTTCCTCTGCCGACATGAGCGACGCGGCGGGCACGGCCGCGAGAGCCTGCTCGACATCGGGTGCGTCCGGCATCTCCGGCGCTGGCGCACTCTCGGGCGATCGCGCACTCGCCAGCGGGGTGGCATCGGCCGGGGCGCCGGGTGGGGAGTTGGGTTTCAGAAGCACCGCGAGGCGCAGCATGATCGACCGCACGGGTGCCGCGGACATGCGCTCGAACGCGTCATCGCCGAGGGACTTGGCATCGCCGAGGATCATCGCGATGCCGACCAGGTCGGCGGTCGGACTGCGCACGGGGAGAAACAGTGCGAGGCGCCCATCCTCGGTGCCCACCTCGTGGATGTTGAGCGTGGTGTCGGTGGCGAGCAGCTCGAGCGCGTCGACTACGAGACTGTGCTCGTCGGGTCCGAGCGCGCCCTCGCTCAACCACAACACGTTCGCTTCGTGGTCGCAGAGTGAAACCGAATGCAGACGGCGGGTCGGCAGCGCCTGGCGCAGTTGCTCCCCGAGGGATTCGACAGTCGCGGGACCCGGATCGACCCGCACAGGCGCGGGCGCCGCCGGCACCGGCTTCAGGGCAGGCGGGCGGGCCGCCGAGGCTTTGTTTCGCAGCAAGAAAATCCCCCGACCCGAAACGTTGTGAGCGCGGGCAGGCCCATCGCCCACCACGGATGTCAGGGTGGCAGCGCGGGCTCGACGGCGCCGTGATTTCCCTCGCGTTCCGTTCGCAAAAAGCGACAGGTCTTGTCGCTATTTGTCATATGTCTAGGGGTCGCGACCGCCGCGGAGGAAGTCGCTCTTGCCGAGCTCCACGCCGTTGTGACGCAGGATGTCGTAGGCCGTGACGACGTGAAAGAACACGTTCGGAATCGCCCAGCGCTGCAGAAACTCCAGTCCCTTGAACTCGAGGGTGCGCTCACCGGCCGGCAGCTTGATATCGCGTGTCTCGGATCCCTCGAGCGCGCTCGCGGGGATGCTCCTCAGGTAGTCGATGGCGCGCGCGAGACGCGCGCGCAGCTGCTCGATCGTGGTCTCGGTGTCCTCGAAGCGCGGCGGGTCCTGGGCGGCGAGTCGCGCGACGGCGTTCTTGGCGATGTCGCTTGCGATCTGCACTTGCCGCGTGAGCGGCAGCATGTCGGGCGCGAGGCGCGCGGCGAGCAGCACGGCCGGGTCGAACTTTCGCTGCGCGGCACTCGCGGCAGCCTTCTCGAGAATGGACGACAGGTTGCCGAGGGTGTTCGCGAACAGGTCCGCGGACATCGCATGCATCGAGACTTTCATGGGGACTTCCTTTTCAGGCTGCTCCGGTGGGAAGAGGGGCGCAGTTTAGCGCAGACTGGCGCAGGCGCCTCCCGGGTGAAACAATGTTCCCGGTCACCCGCGGGTATTGAGGCCGCCATGAACCTGATCTGGACGCCGGCCCAGCTCGCCATGCTGGCGAAGGTTGTGGATCTCAACGGCTTCTCGGCCGCGGCCCGGGCGCTCGGGGTGCCGAAGGCTGCAGTCAGTCGCGCGATCGCGGATCTCGAGAAGACACTCGGAGTGCGCGTGCTCGAGCGCACCACGCGTCGCCTCGCGCTGACCGCGGCGGGACGTCTGCTCTATCCGCATGCCCGGCGCGTGAGCGAGGAAGCCGACGCCGCGCGCAGCGCGATCGCGCGACTGCAGTCGCCCGATGGGCGGCCGCTGCGCGTGGTCGCCGATCCCACCTACGGCCGCGTCCTGCTCGCGCCGCTCGTGCCGCGTTTTCTCGAGGCGTTCGCGCGAGTGCCGCTCGAAGTCGCGCTCGATGCGCAACAGCTCGCGCAGGGGACGTGGGACGTGGCCATCCGCACCCATCCTCCGGCCGATGAGACGATCGCCCGGCGTCTGCTCGGGGCGCCACCGGCGCTCCTGTGTGCCACCCCCCAGTACCTGCAGCAGCGCGGCACGCCCGAGCGGCCCGATGATCTGCGCATGCATGACTTGCTCACCCCCGAGGCCTCGGAGCTCCCGGAGTTCCGGCTGCATCTCTCGCGCAACGCGCAGCGTGCCGAGGTACCGCTCTCGCCGAAGCTCTCGGTCGATGACCCGGCGGTATTGCACGCGGCGGCGGCGGCCGGGCTCGGCATCGGGCTGCTGCCGGAGTTCCTGTGCCGGCAGGGTCTGGTCACCTCCCGCCTCAAGGCCGTACTTCCCGAATGGACCGTCCCGCCGGCGGCGGCACTGTACGCGCTCTACCCGCTGTCGCTCGAATCCGACCCCCGGGTGCAGCAGTTCGTCGACTTCCTCGCGGCCAACATCGTGCCGGCGCTCGCCGCGCCGGTGGCCGGACGGGCGCCCGCGGCGCCCGGGCGTGAGGCAGCCGCCGCTGCACACTGAAGCAGCGCAGCCGCAGCTACACTAGTCGGGTGGGCGTCCGCGCCAGGGGTTTCCCGGCAGGCGGTGCGCCTGCGGGTGACAAGAGGGTCAGATCATGTACCGTGCGCCCGTACGCGACGTGCGCTTCGTGCTCGAGGAGTTGCTCGACGTGCAGCGCCTCGCCGCCTCAGCTGAGCTCGCGGACTACTCCAACGAGCTTGCCCAGTCGGTGCTCGAGGAAGCGGCGCGCTTCGCCGAGAACGTGCTCGAGCCGCTCAATCGCTCGGGCGACCTGCAGGGAGCGCTCTGGACCGAGAACGGCGTGGTCGCGGCGCCGGGTTTCCGCGAGGCCTACCGCCAGTTCGTCGCGGGCGGGTGGCCGGCGCTCGGTGCGCTCCCCGAGTTCGGCGGTCAGCGCACCCCGTGGGTTCTCAACAGCGCGGTGGGCGAATTCTGGGGATCCGCCAACCTCGCCTTCAAGCTTGGTCCGATGCTGACGCATGGCGCGGCACATGCGCTCGAGCTGTGCGGCTCGCCTCAGCAGAAGCAGACCTTCCTGCCACACATGGTGCGCGGCGACTGGACCGGCACCATGGTGCTCACCGAGCCCCAGGCCGGCTCGGATCTCGGCCAGGTGCGCACGCGCGCCGTGCCGCAGGGCGATCACTACCGGCTCTTCGGGCAGAAGATCTTCATCACCTGGGGCGATCACGATCTCACCGCCAACACCATCCACATGGTGCTCGGGCGCATCGAGGGCGCCCCTCCCGGAGTGAGGGGCATTTCGCTGTTCATCGTGCCGAAGGTGCTGCTGAACCCCGACGGCTCGCTCGGTGAGCGCAACGACGTGCGTTGCCTCTCGATCGAGGAGAAGCTCGGCATCCACGCGAGCCCGACCTGCGTACTCGCCTTCGGCGAGCAGGACGGCGCCGTGGCGTATCGCGTGGGCGAGCCCGGCCGGGGCCTGGAATACATGTTCATCATGATGAACAGCGCCCGGCTCTCGGTGGGGAGCGAGGGATATGCGGTCGGCGAGCGCGCCTTTCAGCGCGCGCTCGAGTGGGCGCGCACGCGCGTGCAGGGCAAGCCGCCCGTCGCGGCGGGAACAGGTCCGGTGCCGATCATTCATCATCCGGACGTGAAGCGCATGCTGCTGATGATGAAGTCGCAGACCGAGGCCTCGCGCGCGCTCACCCTCTACGGCGCCTTTCAGTTCGATCTGGCCGAGTACGACGCGGACGAACAGGTGCGCACCGCGGCGCGTGCGCGCGGCGAGCTCCTGACACCGATCGTCAAGGGCTGGTGCACCGAGATCGGCAACGAGGTCGCCAGCCTCGGCGTTCAGGTGCACGGCGGCATGGGCTTCATCGAGGAAACGGGCGCGGCGCAGTATCTGCGCGACGTGCGCATCACCACCATCTACGAGGGCACCACCGGCATTCAGTCGAACGACCTCATCGGCCGCAAGCTCGCGCGCGATGGTGGCGCGGCGATGCGCGCGCTGCTCGCCGACATGGAACGTGAGCTCGCCGCACTCGCCGGCGGCGACGCGCCACTCGAGGTGATCCGCAAGGCGGCGCTCGAGGCCGTGAGCCTGCTCGGCCGCGCCACGCGCTCGCTGCTCGAGGCGCTCGCCACGGAACCCGCGCGCGCCATGGCGGTGTCGGTGCCGTATCTGAAGCTCTGCGGCTACGTCACGGGGGGCTGGCTGCTCGCGAAGTCGGCCGCCATCGCCAGCCCGCGCGCGAGCGCGGGCGGCGAGCGCGACTTCTACGGCGCCAAGGTGCACACCGCCGCCTTCTACGCGGCGCAGGTGTTGCCGAATGCCGCGGCGCTCGCACGCGTGGTCGAAGCGGGGGGCGCGAGCGTCATCGGGACCGACGCCGCGCTGTTGTAACACCGTGCCCGCGCGCGAGACAGGCGCCGAGCGCGCGTGCCAATATGGCGCGTCCTCTAAGTCATGGACGCGCCGCCATGCCCGACACGCTGCTGCGCTTCGATCATCTCGCCCTGCCGATATACGACGCGGCGCAGACGTATCAGTTCTACAGCGAGGTGTTGCAACTGCCGCTGGTGGATGCGCTCTCGGGTGATGACTGGGGAGGCAGGCCCTGGCTCATGATGTTTTTCGGGACCGGTAGCGGCCAGCTGCTCGCGCTGTGCGCGCTCCGCGGCGCGCAGCCACCGCGGCCGGATGGGTTGCCGAGCGACGTCCGGCACTACGCGTTCTCGGTTGCATCGAGCGCCGAGCAGGAGGCCTGGAAGGCACGCCTGCGGGATCACGGCATCGCCTTCAGCGAAGAGGACCACGGCACGCAGCATTCGCTCTACTTCTCCGATCCCAACGGCACGGTGCTGGAGGTCACCACGCCGGCGAGCACGCGCGAGCTGCAGCCGGATGCGTACGCTGCACAGCGGGTACAGCGCTGGATAGCCGCGCTGTCCGGCGGCGGTGCGGCGGCGCAGGAATGAACCGCCGCGGGTTTCTGCGCACCGCCGTCAGTCTTCTGAGCGCCGCCGCCGTGTCAAAGCGACCCGCCAGCGCCAACGTCGCGGAGCTCATGGTGCGCCGCATCCCCTCGAGCGGCGAGGAGATTCCCGTCATCGGACTCGGTACCTCCGGGCCCTTCGAGGTCGGCGATTCGCGCACCGAGCGCGCGCCGCTCGCCGAAGTGCTGGAAGGGTTCTTCGCGGCCGGCGCGCGCCTCATCGACACCTCGCCCATGTACTCGAGCGCCGAGCGCGTGCTCGGGGAGCTGCTGACCGATGCCATGCGCCAGCGCGCGTTTCTCGCCACCAAGGTGTGGACGCGCGGCGAGCGTAGCGGCAGCGAGCAGATGACGCACTCTGCGCAGCTGCTCAGGCGCGAGCGCCTCGATCTCATCCAGGTGCACAACCTGCTCGATCTCGACACGCAGCTGAAAACGCTCCACTCCTGGAAGGAAGCCGGCCGCGTCCGCTATGTCGGTGTCACCCATTACACTGTCAGTGCCTACGCCGAGCTCGCGCGCGCGCTCGAGCGCAATCGGCTGGATTTCGTGCAGCTGAACTACTCCCCGGTGACGCGCGCGGCGGAGCAGCGTCTGCTGCCGCTCGCCGCCGAGCGGGGTACGGCGGTGTTGGTGAACCGGCCGTTCGAGGACGGAGCGCTGTTCGCGGCGGTGCGACACAAGCCGCTCCCCGCCTGGGCCGCCGACGTCGACGCTGCCAGCTGGGGGCAGCTGGCGCTGAAATTCATCGCCTCGCACCCGGCGGTCACCTGCATCATTCCCGCCACCGGCAAGCTCGCGCACCTCGAGGACAATCTCGCCGGCGGCCGCGGCCGGCTGCCCGATGCGCGCCAGCGCGAGGCGATCGCGCAGGCGTTCGGCTGAAGCACCGCGTGTCGTCTCAGCGCCGCCGCCTGCGGCCGGCGGATCGCGAGCGGCGTGCGCCGCCCGGCACGCGCAATCGCACGTGTGGTGGCTCGTTGAGGTTCTCGAGGAACAGTCGCCGCTCTTTCGGGGTGAGCGCCGCCCAATCGACCTTTTCCGCGTGCGTGCGCCGCAGCTCAGCGTCGCTCACCTGCGCGGAGGCGCGTGCGGCGTTCGCCCAGCGTGACGGGAGCCGCCGCGTGCTGCCCGCCCGCAGCAGATCCACCACCGCGGCGGCAACCACCGCGTCGCGCGTCAGATCGCTGTGCGCCGCGCGCGCAAA
>DASQRV010000359.1:0-14464 GCA_035642735.1 Steroidobacteraceae bacterium | reverse complement strand
GTGAGCACCACGGCGAGCGCGAAACTGAAAGCCTCGGCGCGCGATTTGACCACCCCGAGCAGGAGCCCGGTGGAGATCGTGGCGCCCGAGCGTGAGAAGCCGCGAAACGGCAGGCACAGCCCCTGCACGGCGCCGATCAGCCCGGCGCGCGGCGTGTTCAGGTCGTGTCCCGGGGAGAGCGCTCCCGCCGGGTGGCGCCGTTCGAAGACTCCCGCGATCACGATCAGAACACCCGCGGCGGCGAGCGCCGGAGCGATGAATTCGAGGTGGCTGAAGAGGTCTTCGATCTGCGCGTGCGGCCTGTCTCGCCACAGGGTCTTCTCGATGATCTTCACGATGGCTGCGCCGATCAGCGCCGTGAAGAAGGTGGCGACGACGACCTGCACGGCAAACGCACGGAAAGCCACGCTGCTCCTGAACCAGGTGTCGCGCCACCGCGGCCAGAAATAGACGATCACCGCCAGCATGGTGCCGGTGTGCAACATGACGAGCAGCAACGTCATGGGCGGCGATGAGGGATCGAGGCCCAGCAGCTTCTCGGTCACCACCACGTGTGCGGAGCTCGAGACCGGCAACAGCTCCGCCAGACCCTGCACGATCGCGAGCACGATGACTTTCAGCAGTGACATTCACCTTCATCCCATGAGTTGCGCTGAGCGGCCGCTGCCGGCAGGCGCCATCTTAACCGTCGGTAGCGTCACAACAGGTGCCGCAGATCCTGCAGCGCGAAGCCCGCGAGCGGGATGTCCAGATCGCGGCCGAGCGCCATCATCTTGAACGCCTCGCCCATTTCCTCCGGCATGATCAGCCGTCGCGCCTCACCGGCGAGGCGGGTGCGCTCGATGCCCGCGCCCGCCTCCGACACCAGCCCCTCGACGCCGAGGCCGAGCAGAAACGCGGCCTGGGTGGCAAAGCCGCTCACCTCGAGGCCGGCGGCGAGCGCCGCCTCCGCCACGCGCGTGAAGTCCACCCAGGCAGTAATGTCCTGCACGCCGAGGTTGATGTAGGGATCGTCGTGCGCCAGTTGTTTGTAGTGACAGCGCAGCGTCCCGCTCACGCGCTGCGGGTGGTAGTAATGGCGGCGCGGCAGCCCGTAGTCGCAGAGCAGCAGCAGTCCGCGCGCGAGCGATGCACTCAGTGCGGCGATCCAGGGCGCAATGCGCGGACACACCTCCGAGGTATAGCCGCGCGGCAGCGGCTCGGCCAATCCGGCGAAGATCTCATCGCAGACGCGCGCGAGGCCCGCGTCCGCGGCAACGGCGCGCTCGCGGAACCCGATCCGCGCGCTGGCCCCTGCCGGCTCACCGCCCCCGGCCTCGAGCACCACCCCGAGCTCACTGACACCGTCGGCCTCGCACCTGAAGCGCCGGCACGGCAGCGCGTCGGCCACCTCGTTGGCGAGCATCACTCCGTGCCAGGGCCGCTCGGGCAACCGCTCGAGCCACACGACGCGCTCGCACAGCGCCTGCGGCAGACGCGCCAGGCGCTCGCGCTGGCGCTGGGCGAGATCGGCGCTCACTTCGAGAATCGCGTAGCGCTCGGGCAGCACGCGCTGCGCTGCGAGCTCGGTGAGCACCGCCGCGGCCATCCGTCCGGTGCCGGCGCCGAGCTCGAGGATCTCCCCGCCCGTGCGCATGAGCACGGCGGCGCACTGGCGCGCGATGCAGCGGGAAAAGAGGTCGGAGACCTCGGGAGCCGTGACGAAGTCCCCGCCGGCGCCGAGTTTCTCGCTCCCGGCGCTGTAGTAGCCGAGGCCCGGCGCGTACAGCGCCAGCTCCATGAAACGCTCGAACGACAGCCAGCCGCCCGCCGCCGCGAGCGCCTCGCGGATGTGCGCGGCGAGACGCAGGCTGTGCGATTGCTCCCCGGCCGTCGGTGGCGGGAGCATTGAGCGCACCGCCGATGCCGTCATAATCGGGACCCATGGAGCAAAAGACACCGGCAGCGGCGGCCGCGCCGCTCCCCCTGCGAGGCAAGACGGTGCTGGTCACCGGCGCTGCGCGCCGCGTGGGTGCCACCATCGCCCGCACGCTGCATGCGGCGGGCGCGAACCTCGTGCTGCACTATCGCAGCTCCGCGGACGATGCCGTGGCGCTCGCCGCGGAGTTGAACGCGCTGCGGGCCGCCTCCGCGACGCTCGCCGAATGCGACCTGCTGGAAACCGCGCGCCTGCCGGCGCTCATCGAGAGGGCGGTGGCGGAATTCGGCGGTCTCGACATCCTGGTGAACAATGCCTCGACGTTCTATCCGACGCCGCTCGGCGACATCACCGAGATGGATTGGGACGACCTCATCGGCACCAATCTGAAGGCGCCGCTGTTTCTCGCGCAGGCCGCCGCGTCGCGCCTGCACGAGGCGCAGGGCCTCATCATCAATCTGGCGGACATCCATGGGGTCAAGCCTTTGCGTCGTTACCCCGTCTACAGCATCGCCAAAGCGGGCCTGATCATGCTGACTCGCTCGCTCGCTCGCGAGCTCGGGCCGCATGTGCGGGTGAACGCGGTGGCGCCCGGGCCGGTCATGTGGCCCGAAGACGGGGTCGACAAGGCGCTGCAGGAAAAGATCACGCAGCGCACGGCGCTGAAGCGCCCGGGGTCGGCCGAGGACGTGGCGCGCGCGTGCCTGTTCTTCGCTACCGACGCACCGTATGTCACGGGGCAGGTTCTGGCGGTGGACGGCGGCCGTAGCATCGGCTGGTGAAGCCCGAGGTTGGCGCGGGTCACGGTTGCTCCGGGCACGTGGCGGCCGCGGGTACCCGCTCGAGGGGATGCGCGGTGCGGTCGAAGCGCCGCCAGAGCTCGCCGATGGTGAGCTGTGCGGTGGGATGCACGACCTCGGGAGCGAGCGCGGCGAGCGGCCCGAGCATGTAGGCGCGCTTCAGCAGATCGGGCCGCGGGAGCTTCAGCCCCGGCTCATCGCACACCAGATCCCCATACAACAGCACATCGAGATCCATCGAGCGCGGGGCCCAGCGCGGCGCATGGCGTTCGCGGCCGCAGAGCGCCTCGATGGCACGGAGCTTCGCCAGCAGGGCGTGCAGCGGCAGCCCGGTGTCGAAGGCGACGACGAGGTTGATGAAGTCCTCGCCCTCGAACCCAACGGCGCGATTGCGGTACCAGGGCGAGAAGCGTGCGCCCGGGAACTCGCGCGCCAGCGCCGCCACTGCGCGCGCCAGGTTGCGCTCGGGCGCCACGTTGCTGCCGGCGGCGACGTAGACCGCGGGCACGGCCTCAGCTTCCGCCGCCGGCCGGCGCGCGTGCAGCAGCGGCCGCGGGGAGATCCGCACGCGTGCGCTCGATCGCCACGCCCACATCGCGCGAGTTGCGGATGGCGCCGGGCTTGTTGAGCGCAACGCGCACCCACTCCGCGCCGAACTCCTCGAGAACCAGGAGCGCCACCCGGTGCGCCAGCGTCTCGACCAGCTTGAACTCGGAAGCCGCGACGTAAGCCAACACGCGCTTGGCGACTTTCTTGTAATCGAGCGTATCGGCTACCTCGTCCGTGAGGGAGGCGCGGCGGCAGTCGACCGGCAGCTCGATGTCGAGTACCACGGTCTGTCTGACGCGGCGCTCCCAGTCGATGAAGCCGATGATGCACTCGGCCGTGAGGCCGTGCAGGAAGATCCGGTCGCCGGTCAGCGGCGTGCTCATGCGCTCACCGCCGGCAGCGACTCGAGCGGCCACTGGGCGCGCGCCTGGACCGCGAGACCGTCGTGCTGGCCCGCCTCGAGGCGCTTGAGGCCAGCCACAGCAATCATCGCCGCGTTGTCGGTGGAGAATTCGATGCGCGGATAGTACACGCGCGCACCCGCGCTGACCGCGGCAGCGCTGAGGCGCTCGCGCAGGAGATGATTGGCGCTCACCCCGCCCGACACCACGAGCGCCGTGAGCCCGGTGTACTCGAGCGCGCGCAGCGTCTTGGCGATCAGCGTATCGACGATGGCCTCCTGAACGGCGCGGGCCACGTCCGCGCGCAGCTGCGGTGTGAGCTCGCGCCCCTGCAGCGTGTGGCGTACCGCGGTCTTCAGGCCCGAGAAGCTGAACTCGAGGCCGGCGCGATCGAGCATCGGTCGCGGGAAAGTGAACGCGCCCGGTCTGCCGCCGGCGGCGATCTGCGCCAGCTGTGGCCCGCCCGGATAGGGGAGGCCGAGCAGTTTCGCGCTCTTGTCGAACGCCTCCCCGGCGGCGTCGTCGCGGCTCGCTCCCAACACGCGATAGCGTCCGATGCCGGCGACCTCGATGAGGAGCGTATGGCCGCCGGAGACGAGCAGCGCGAGGTGCGGAAAGGGCGGTGGCTCGGGCTCGAGGAGCGGCGCGAGCAGGTGTCCCTCCAGGTGGTGCACGCCGATCGCCGGGAGCCCCCAGGCGTACGCGAGGCTGCGCGCGAGGGCGGCGCCGGTGAGTAGTGCCCCGATGAGCCCCGGGCCCGCCGTGTAGGCGACTCCGTGCAGGTCCTTCGGCTCCGTGCCCGCGCGTTCCAATGCCCGTCGGGTCAGGGGCAGGAGCCGGCGGACGTGATCGCGCGAAGCGAGCTCGGGCACGACGCCCCCATAGGTGCGGTGCAGGTCCACCTGGCTGAAGAGCTCGTGCGCAAGCAGGCCCGCGTGCGAATCCAGCACCGCGGCGGCACTCTCGTCACAGGAAGACTCGAAAGCCAACACCCTCATGAAATGACTCTATCGCAGTTGACATAAGCGGTCGCCCCGGCCGAAGGGCCGTCCTGATTCGATGTATAGTTCAAGCTCAAGACGCTGTGCCGCGAACATGCTGCATGTGCCATGCAGGGCGCCTGACACAGGATCTCAGGGGGGCTGGTTGTTGGACAGAGTGATCGGGTTGGCGCGCCGGCTCATCGGTTGCGTGTTGCCCGCCATCGCTCTCGGCGCAACCACGGCAAACGCCGAAACGTGCCAAATCGCGCGATTTCCGGACATCCCGGTGACCATGAGCGGACTGCGACCGATGGTGCGCACGCAGATCAACGGTCAGGATGCCTTGCTCATCGCCGACAGCGGTGCGTTCTTCAGCATGCTGACACCGGCAGCAGCCCAGCGGTTCCAGCTGCCGTATAAGTTCTTTCCCGGCCTGTTCGTGGAGGGTGTTGGCGGCTCCGAGTCCGCGCGGGTCGCCCGGGTCAGGAAATTCACCTTGATGGGCCTCGGTCACACCTGGGACGACGTCGATTTCGTCGTCGCCGGCAGCAGCTTCGCCAGCGAAGCCGCCGGGCTTCTCGGACAGAACGTTTTCCGCATAGCGGATGTCGAGTACGACCTGGCGAACGGCGTGATCCGGCTGGTCAGACCCAAGGGCGACTGCAAGCGCACGGGTCTGGCCTATTGGGCAGGCGCTGCCCAAAAACCCTACTCGGTCATCGACATCGAGCCCGCCGACGTGCGGCAGCCGCACACCAAGTCCGTCGCCTACCTGAACGGAACCAGGATCCAGGTGATGTTCGACACGGGCGCGGCAGAATCAATACTGACGCTCAAAGCTGCGAAGCGCGCGGGCATCACACCGACGAGTGACGGGGTCACTTCGGGCGGACCCTCATGGGGCGTTGGACACAAGGTGTCGCAGACCTGGATCGCGCGCTTCGCCAGCTTCAAGATCGGCGACGAGGAGATTCAGCACGCGCAGCTGCGGTTCGGCGACATCGAGACCGACGCCGACATGCTGATCGGCGCGGACTTCTTCCTTTCCCACCGCATCTACGTTGCGAGCAGCCAGAAGAGGCTGTACTTCACCTACAACGGCGGACCGGTATTCGACCTCACCGCCGCGCGGGCACCGGCGGAGTCGCCCGCTGCGGGCGCCGGGCCGGAAGCGGCGGCGGCCGCGGAGGCCTCCGCGACGGCCAATGCGGCCTTGCGGCTCGATCAGCCCACCGATGCCGCCGGCTACGCACGCCGCGGCACCGCTTCCGCGGCGCGGCACGACTATGCCGGCGCCATCGCCGATCTCACGCATGCCTGCGAGCTCGCTCCCACCGAAGCCGTCTACTTCTACCAACGCGGCCAGGTCCGCGTGGATAACAAGCAGCCGGATCTTGCACTGGCTGACTTCGCTCAGGCGATAAAGCTCAAGCGCGACGACACGGACGCGCTCATCGCCCGCGCAACGCTGCGCGCCGACCGTGGCGATCCTCCGGACCTGATAGTCACGGATCTCGACGCTGCGGATCGGGCGGTGCCGAGAGCAGCCGATGCCCATCTGCACATAGGTGAGCTCTACGCGTACGCGGGACGACCGGCCGCTGCGGTCGTGCAATACTCGAAGTGGATCGACGCGCGTCCGCGCGATGATATCCACATGGCCGATGCACTCAACTCGCGCTGCTGGGCTCGGGCGCTCGACGGCCAGGAGCTGGACAAGGCGCTCGCAGACTGCAATTCCGCGCTGAAACTGCACCCCCACACTGCCGACTTCCTCGACAGCCGTGGCCTCGTCTACCTGCGGCAGGGCAACTACGACAAAGCGATCGCCGACTACGACGCCGCGCTGCTTCTTGCGCCCAAGACGGCCTGGTCCCTTTACGGGCGCGGCCTGGCCAAGTCGCGCAAAGGCATGAGCGCCGCGGGTGAGGCCGACATCGCTGCCGCGACGGCCCTGCAGCCGAAGATCGCCGAGCGCGCGGCCAGTTTCGGTATCACCCGCTGAGGGGCGCGAGGAGCCGCGCACGCGCTGCGGGCACCGCGGTTAATATGTGGAGGTGAGAACTCTCCCCTCGAGCATCCTGTCAGGCGCGTCGCTGGCGGCTGGCGTGCTCATCACGCTATCGCTCGCCGCGTGCGTGGCGAACGAGAAGCGCCCACAGGCTCCTCCTTCGAGCGAAACCGGTCCTCCGAGTACGGCCGCCACCGGTCCGCCCGGCACCGACCGCGATGGGCAGAGCAACTCCTGCAGCGCGCCGCCCTCGCGGCCACGCGGCAGCTGTGCGGGCTGCTCGGTGAGCTGCCGGGACAAGGCGGCTTCCTGTACGCCCGGCGCGGAATGGCCGAGCGGCGGCGCCTCATGTCAGAGAACTGCCGTGTGCGAGTGCCACTGACGCTGCGCCGGCCCGGCAGTGCTTTGCCTTTGGCCCAGCGCTCCTTTAGAATCCCCGCCCCCGAGTGTCCGGCGTCTTCGTGTCGTCCTCGGTTGCAAGCTCCAGATTCCCTTGCCGATCAAAAACTTGAGGTTTCGATGCCGAGCGTTCGCGTCCGTGAGAATGAATACTTCGATGCCGCCTTGCGGCGTTTCAAACGCGCCTGCGAGAAGGCCGGCATTCTCACCGAGCTGCGTCGGCGCGAGTTCTACGAGAAGCCCACGCAGGAGCGCAAGCGCAAGAAGGCCGCTGCCATCAAGCGGCACATGAAGCGCGTGTCCCGCGACGGGATGCGCAGCTCCCGCTAGGGAATCCGCACGGCGCCATGGCGCTCAAGGAACGCATCACCGAGGACATGAAGACGGCGATGCGAGCCGCCGAGAAAGAGCGGCTCGGTACCGTGCGCCTGCTGCTCGCGGCCATCAAGCAGCGCGAGGTGGATGAGCGCATCACACTCGATGACGGTCAGGTGCTCGCGGTCATCGAAAAGATGATCAAGCAGCGCCGCGAGGCCATATCCCAGTTCGAGAGCGGCGGTCGCAGCGACCTGGTGGCGAAGGAGACCGCCGAGATCGGCGTGCTGCAGGCATACCTGCCGGCGCAGCTCAGCCCCGCGGAGATCGATGCGCTGATCGCCGAGGCGATTGCCGCCACGGGAGCCGCATCGGTCAAAGACATGGGCAAGGTCATGGGCTTCGTCAAGCCGAAGGCGCAAGGCCGCGCCGACATGGGCGCGCTCAGCGCACGGATCAAGCAGAAACTCGGCTGACCCGCCTCGCGGGACGCGGCACTTGGGACGCATCCCCCAGCACTTCATCGACGAGCTCATCGCCCGCACCGATATCGTGGAACTCATCGGCGGGCGCGTGCCGCTGAAGAAGTCCGGCCGCGAGTACAAGGCCTGCTGTCCGTTCCACGCCGAGAAAACCCCTTCCTTCTGGGTGAGCCCGGACAAGCAGTTCTACCACTGCTTCGGCTGCGGCAAGCACGGCACTGCGCTCGGTTTCCTCATGGATCACGATCACATGGCCTTCCCCGAGGCGGTGGAGGAGCTCGCTACGCGCCTGGGCCTCGAGGTGCCGCACGAGGGTGGCGTCGACCGCAGCGCGCAGCGCGCAGATGAGCCGCTGTACGACCTGATGGCTCGCGTGGCGCGCTTCTACACCGAGCAGCTCGCGCGCGAGCCGCGCGCGCGCGAGTACCTGGCGAAGCGCGGTCTCACGGCCGCGACCCAGGAGCGCTTCGCGATCGGCTACGCCCCCGACTCCTGGAACGAATTGTTGCGTCGCTTCGGCGCCAGTGATGGCGAGCGCAAGCGCCTCAGCGAGGCCGGTCTCATCATCGAGCGCGAACGCGGCGCCGGCAGAGAAGGTGAGCACTACTACGATCGCTTCCGCGACCGGGTGATGTTCCCCATCCGCGATGCGCGTGGCCGGGTGATCGCCTTCGGTGGACGTGTCATCGACGCCGGCGAGCCGAAGTACCTCAACTCTCCCGAGACGGTGCTGTTCCACAAGGGCCGCGAGCTCTACGGCCTGTACGAGACGCGCCGCGCACGCCGCAGTCTCGACAGGCTGGTGGTGGTCGAGGGCTACATGGACGCGGTCAGCCTGCATCAGGCCGGTGTCGAGTACGCCGTGGCCACGCTCGGCACCGCGACGACGGCCGAGCATTTCCGCCGCATTTTCCGGCTCGTGCCGGCGGTGGTGTTTGCCTTCGACGGCGATCGCGCCGGACGCGCCGCCGCCTGGCGCGCCCTGCAGCAGGCGCTGCCCGAGGCGCGTGAGGGGCGCGAGATCCGCTTCCTTTTTCTGCCGCAGGGTCAGGATCCGGACACGCTCATCCTTGCCGAGGGTCGCACCGCCTTCGAGGCGCGCCTCGCGCTGGCCGTGCCGTTGTCGGAATACCTGGTGCGGGAGCTCTCCGAGCAGGGCGACCTCGGCTCGGCGGACGGGCGCGCGCGTTTTGCGGAACAGGCACGGCCGCTCTTCGCGCGGGTTCCCGAGGGTGTCTATCGTGAGTTGCTGCTCGAGCGGCTGGCGCAGGTGGTGGGCCTGTCTGCCGCGCGGCTCGAGGCTTTGTGGTCGACGGGAAAGTCAGACGCGCCCGCGGCATCCGCTCCCGCGCGCCCCATCGCGGCGGCGCGTCCCGCGCGCGGCGCGGGGCGCGGCAGCCTGGTGCGGCAGGCGATCGTGCGCCTGCTGCACTTTCCCGCCATCGCGCCCGAGGTCACCGCTGCCGAGCGCGCCGGGCTCGATGCAAGCGAGGAACCGGGCGCAGCGCTGTTGCGCGAGCTGCTCGATGACCTGCGGGCGCGGCCCGCCCAGATTCCCGCACAGGTCATCCAGCGCTGGGCCGGGCACAAAGATAGTGAAACGCTGCAGAAACTCCTCGGACGCGAGGAGGTCATTACCGGGGCAGCCGCTGCGGCCGAGGAGCTGCGCGCGGCACTCCTTAAGCTCGCCGACCAGGCGGCCGGAAGGCGGCTCGAGGCACTGGAGGCGAAAAGCCGGTCCGGAAGCCTTGCTGCGGATGAAGTTGAGGAATTTCAAAGACTTATAGAAATGTTGAGTCACCGCGACGCCCGCGGTGGCTAAAAGGAATTTGGTGATTCCGCGCGAGTCAAATAAAATTGCGCGCTTTGCCTTTGACCCCCTTGAGCCGTCCCCTTCCGGGCAGCACATAGGGGAAACCAAGCCGTAACCCCCGCTCCCGACACATGACACGCAAGCACAAGCCACAGAACGCGCACAAGAAGCGACCGATCCCACAGAACAGCAGACCCGTGAAGGCGGCTGCCGCCGAAAAGGCGATCGCCGCAGTGGATGGGCTGCGCGAGAAGGATCGCAGCAAGCACGCCGCTCTGCTTCCGCGCAAGGCGACGGCGGGCGCCGGCGAGCGCGTTGCGGGTGCGAACGCCAAGGTAAACGACAGCGCACGCGGGGTGGACGCGAAGGTGCCCGGCGGCAGACTGAATGCCGACAAGCGTCCGCTCGGCATCGAGCGGCGCGTACCGGTGATGCCCGAAGACCGCCAGTCGCAGCTGAAGCTGCTGATTGCGCGCGGCAAGGAGCAGGGCTATCTCACCTACGCGCAGGTGAACGATCACCTGCCCTCGGAGATCGTCGATCCGGAGCAGATCGAAGACATCGTCAACACCATTAACGACATGGGCATTCCGGTGTACGAGAAGGCACCGGATACCGAAGCGCTGCTCGCCACCGAGCCTTCCGCGCCGGCGGACGAGGAGGCGATCGAAGAGGCCGCCGCGGCGCTCGCCGCACTCGACGCCGAGCTCGGGCGTACCACCGATCCGGTGCGCATGTACATGCGCGAGATGGGCACCGTCGAGCTCCTCACGCGCGAGGGCGAGATCCGCATCGCCAAGCGCATCGAGGAGGGACTGGACGCGGTGCGCAGCGCACTCGCCATGTACCCGCCAACCTACGACTTCCTGCTGAGGGCCTATGAGCCGGTGAAGGCCGGTCAGGGGCGGCTCGTCGATGTGATTGTCGGCTTCATCGACCCGAACGCCCCGGATGTCATTGCGCAGCCGCAGAACCCCACCAAGGTGGAAGTGGTCGCCGCCGAAGAGAAGCCGGAGGATGACGACGAGAACGAGGAGAACGGCGACGGCGAGGAGGAGGAGGCGGTCGACACCGGACCCGATCCGGTCGAGGCAGCCGCGCGCTTCGCCTCGCTCGCCAAGCTGCACGCGCAGGTACTCGGCTCGATCGCCAAGCTCGGCGCGCGCGACACGAAGACGCTGCGCCAGCGCAAGAAGCTCGCCGACGAGTTCATGGAGCTGCGCCTCTCGCCGCGCATGTTCGAAGCGCTGATCCTCAACCTGCGCACGCACGTGGCGGAGGTCCGCCAGCTCGAGAAGGAGATCATGGTCATCGCCGTGCGCGACGCCGGCATGCCGCGCAAGGACTTCATCGCCTCCTTCCCCAAGAACGAGACCAACCCGCGCTGGCTCGGCAAGCACGTCAAGGGCGGCAAGAAGTACTCGCTGCTGCTCGCGAAGTTCAAGGACGAGATCGAGCGGCGTCAAAAGAAGCTCGAGCAGCTCGAGGCCCAGTATCACCTCAGCATCAACGACATCAAGGAAGTGAACCGCGAGGTGTCGATCGGCGAAGCCAAGGCGCGCCGCGCCAAGAAGGAGATGGTCGAGGCGAACCTGCGCCTGGTGATCTCCATCGCCAAGAAGTACACCAACCGTGGGCTGCAGTTCCTCGACCTCATTCAGGAGGGGAACATCGGCCTGATGAAGGCGGTCGACAAGTTCGAATACCGCCGCGGCTACAAGTTCAGCACCTACGCCACGTGGTGGATTCGCCAGGCGATCACCCGCTCGATCGCCGACCAGGCGCGCACCATCCGCATCCCCGTGCACATGATCGAGACGATCAACAAGCTCAACCGCATCTCGCGTCAGATGCTGCAGGAGATGGGTCGCGAGCCCACCCCGGAGGAGCTGGCGGTGCGGATGGAGATGCCCGAGGACAAGGTACGCAAGGTGCTGAAGATCGCCAAGGAGCCGATCTCCATGGAGACGCCCATCGGCGATGACGAGGACTCGCATCTGGGCGATTTCATCGAAGATCAGTCGGTCGCCTCGCCCATCGATCAGGCCACCATGGAATCACTGCGCGAGACCACGCACGCCGTGCTGGCGCAGCTGACGCCGCGCGAGGCGAAGGTGCTGCGCATGCGCTTCGGCATCGACATGAATACTGACCATACCCTCGAGGAGGTCGGCAAACAGTTCGACGTCACGCGCGAGCGCATCCGGCAGATCGAGGCGAAGGCGCTGCGCAAGCTGCGCCACCCGAGCCGCAGCGAGCAGTTGCGCAGTTTCCTGATGGATGACTGACCCCGGTTGGGGAAGAGGCATCAGCCGATATGAAACAGGCCCGGCGTTGGCGCAACGCCGGGCCTGTTTTCAGGTGGCTCAGATGCCGGCCTTGACCAGCGCGTCGATGAGCTCGCGCAACGCTTCCGCGATCGCCGGGTGTCCGGCTTCGAACCGCACCGCCAGCGATTCGAGCCTCGGTGTGTGCGCTGCGACGGCGGCGCTGGCGTCATCGAGAGCGTGGTCGGCCTTGTCCATGTCGCGGTCGGCCCTGTCGAGGGCGCGCTCGATGTCGCGCATCGCCGTCGTCAGCAGCCGCCGCGATTCGACATCGAGCGAACCGCCGCGCGCGCCGAGCTGCTCGTGCAGCCGCGCGAGCAGCTCCCGCAGGCTTTCCTCGGCCATCTTGCAGCCCCCCCTTGGAGCGCGTTAGCCCGCGGAGCCGAGGGGCGCACCCGGCGCAGACGTGGCCGTGGCGGCGCCCTCGGGGCCGAGCAGCTCTTTCCAGCTGTGCTCGCGCCCGAGCCGCTTACCCTTTTCGGTGAGCTTCACACCTTCGGGCGAGAGCGTGACCATATACGGCTTGCCGTCCACGTCGATCTCGCGCTTCAGTTGCTTGTTGAGTTTGGTAGCCATTACGTCCTCTCGCGCAAACGCTGCATGTGTTGCCGATGGTAACAGCAAACGGGCGGCTGCCACCCGCCGCGCCCTGTTAGCGCCCGCGCCGGGTGCTACTTGACCAACCCTTCCGCCTTCAGCGCCTCGCCGACCTGTGGGCGTGCGCCGACACGCTCCAAGTAGCGCTGCAGCTGCGGCCACTTACCGAGGTCGAAGTTGAGGTGGCGGCTCCAGCCGAGCACCGTGAAGAGATAGGCGTCCGCGACCGTGAACTGCTCGCCCATCAGAAAGGGCCGGTTGCCGATCGCGCGGTGCAGATAGTCGAGTCGGGCGCTGAGGACCTTGCGGACGAACTGTTTGGTGTCCTCGGGCGCGTCCTCGCGAAACAGCGGCGAGAAGTTCTTGTGGATCTCAGAGCTGATGAAGGCGAGCCACTCCACCAGGCGGTAGCGTTCCATGGTGCCGGCGGGCGGGGCGAGCTTCGATGCGGGGTTGCGGTCGGCGATGTACTGCAATACCGCGACGTTCTCCGTCAGCACCTCGCCATTGTCCAGCGTGAGTGCGGGCACGTACCCCTTGGGATTCACCTCGTTGTAGTCGAGGCCGTCGGCGGCTTTCCGGGTACGGCGGTCGACCTTGACGAGCTCGAACGGAAGGCCGGCTTCGCGCAGCGCGATGTTCGAGGCCAGCGAGCAGGCGCCTGAGAAATAATAGAGCTTCATGTCCGGTCTCCTTGTCGGGGTCCCCCACCCTGCGGCAGCCGATTTCAGCCAGCCACCAGGGGGGAGGGCCATGCTAACGTCACGACCGGCGATGGCAAGAGGGTAGGGTGATGAGCTCGTTTTTGATCACCTTGGCCGCAGCCAGCACTGCACTCCTGCTGAGCGGCTGCCCCGACATACCGGGTGGACCCGTCTCCGACGCGCGGTCCGACCAGGCCTGGAAGAGCTCACATCCCGCCCGCGTAGCGCACGAAGCCGACACGCGCGCGGCGCATGACAACCCGGTGCACACCGGCACAGCCCACCACACCGTCAGCGAGATCGCCTGGTTTCAGGGCACGATCGATGAGGCGTTCTCGCACCGCGGCTGCCCCGAGAGCCACCCCCGCCGCACGCTGTTTCGCTTCTGAGCACCGCGGCGCTGCTACAATCGCCGGCCGTTGGGCCTGTAGCACAGCGGTTAGTGCAGGGGACTCATCGATGAGGTGCCTTCGCGCGGAAACGCGCGAAGTGGACGGGATGAATTCAGGGAAACCTTCGGCTGTTGCGCCATGGCAACCCTGAGCCGAGCCGCCGGTACACCGGCGGAAGGTGCAGAGACTACCTGAGGGCTCGAGTGCCCTTGATAACAGGCTGGAGCGTCCCGCACCCACACGCACGCACCCCGTGCGCGGGTGAAGAGATAGTCCACTCCCGGCGGAAACACCGGGGCAGAGTGAATCCCTTGGTCGTAGGTTCGAATCCTACCGGGCCCATACCAACTCCTTCTCAGGCGTTCTCACGCCACCCCGAGCCGACTACCTCCGGCGCGGGTACGTGGAACTGCCTGTGATGGCCCAGCCCTCGAAGATCTGAGCCAGTGCAAGCCGCAATCAACGTGCTGCCTGAGAGCGGCGAGGACCGGGCGATAGCCGTGCCTACGGCAGCAGGTTACCTGGTGGCAGTAGCCGATGGAGCTGGCGGCACCGGCAACGGCGGGGTGGCTGCGCAGCGCCTGGTCAAGGGTCTCGCCGACCTGGCCGACACCGCCGCCTCGGAGGATTGGTTCACCGTGCTCCTCAAGCTCGACGAGGAGATCCTGGAGCGCCGGCGGGGCGGCCAGACACGGGCGTTGTTGCCTTCGTGGGCCGCGGCCGCGTGGTGGGTGCGAGCGTGGGCGACTCCTCTGCCTGGCTCGTATCACCCA
>DASQRV010000358.1:0-5668 GCA_035642735.1 Steroidobacteraceae bacterium | reverse complement strand
AGTGCCGGTCAAGGCCGGCGCCAAACTGCAGCAGCTGGTGCCGTACGCACTCGAGGAGCATCTCGCCGAGGACATCGAGGACCTGCAGTTCGCTCTCGGCAAGCGCTCCCATGAATCCGCGCGGGTACCCGTCGCGGTGGTCGCGCGCGCGCTGCTCGATCAATGGCTCGCGACACTGCGTGCTGAGGGCATCGAGCCCGATGTGATGTACGCCGACAGCGAGCTGCTGCCCGAGAACCCGGGCCAGGCGGTCGCGCTGCTCGAGGCGGACGCGGTGTCGGTGCGTCCACCGGGCGGTACCTCGGTCACGTTGCCCGCGGATGCGCTCGCCGAGGCGCTCGAGATCGCGCGCGGCGGCGCCGAATCGACCGCCACCGGCGGACGGGGGCTCATCTTCTATACGGGCGCTCCCGAGTGGCAGCGCCACTCGGCGCAGGTCGAAGCGGCGCGCCCGTTTTTCGATGGCATCAAGGTGCAGCTGCTGACCGCGGGACCGCTCGCGCTCTACGCGCAGCAGTTACCCACCACCCAAGCGATCAACCTGCTGCAGGGCGATTACACCCCGGTGTCCTCGCGCGGCACCGCGCTCAAGGCGTGGCGCGTCGCCGCGATGCTGCTCGCCGGCCTCATCGGCCTGCACCTGGCCGGCAAGGCCGCGGAGCTGCAATTGCTCAGGCGTCACGAGCACCAGCTCGATAGCTCCATCCGCGAGACCTTCCGCAGCGCCATGCATACCGAGGCGAGTGCCGCGGACGCGCGGCGTTTGATGGAGAAGCGGCTCGCCGGCGCGCCCGGGTCGGGCGGTCTGCTGCCGGCGCTGCAGGCGCTGGTGCAGGCGCGCGACGCTGCACCCGGCACCAGCGTTCAGTCGCTGAACTTCCACAGCGGAGCGCTCGAGATGAAGCTCTCCGCCCCCGATGCGAGCAGTCTCGACCGGGTCAGCCAGTCCCTGCGCAGCAACGGCTGGCAGGCCGACCTCACCGGCGGCACCAACTCCGGCTCCGCCTACGAGGGGCGCATCCAGATGCACTCGAGTGGTGGCTGAGGGACGTGATGAAGCTCTCGCTCGATTCGCTCTCGCTCGGCTCGCTCTCGCTGCGCTCGCTGTCGCCCGAAGCCCTCGCCGCGCTCGCGCCCCGCGAGCGACGCATGCTGCTCATCGGCGCGGTCGCGCTGGTGGCGATACTGATCTTCGGCATGTTGATCCCGCTCGATCGCAGTGTCGCGCACACGCAGCAGAGGCTCGCGAAGAAGCGCGCGGACTTGAGCTGGATGCAGAGCGTGGCACCGAAGATTGCCATGCTGCCGCCAGCGGCCGTGGCGAACGGCGAATCGCTCCTGGTCATCGTCGACCGCTCGGCGCGCGAGGCGGGGCTCGCCAGTGCGCTCTCGGGCAGCGAGCCCGGCGGCCCGGGCAATCTCTCGGTGCGGCTCGAGAAGGCACCGTTCGATGCGCTCGTGGGGTGGCTGGCACGGCTCGCGCAGCAGAACGGCGTCACGGTGGATTCGGCCGTCATCGAGAAGACCGGCGCACCCGGTCTCGTGAACGCCAACATCGTCCTGCATTCGGGGTGAAGTGAAGCGTCCGCTGTGGATCGCGCTGCTCGCCGCAGCCGCCTTCGTGGCGATCGTGCTCGCCCGCATGCCTGCCGCCTGGGTCGTCCCGGCGCGGGGTCCTCAGTGGGCCTGTGCGAGCCTCGACGGCTCGCTCTGGAGCGGCACCTGCGCCGGGCTCACGCTGAGCGGCACTTCCCTCGGAGATCTGAGCTGGGAGCTGCATCCCCTGCGTCTCGCGGCAGCGCGCCTGGCGGCGCGTCTCACGCTGAGCCACGGTCCCGCGGACGCCGCCGCGGACGTAGAGCTCACCTTCGGCCAGCGCATCACGGCACGCAACCTCGTGGCCGACCTGCCGCTCGATGCCGCCCTCCTGCCTCCCGTGCCGCCGAACCTGCACGGGCGCGCGCACGCTGCACTGGCGCTCGTGCAGGTGCAACGCGGAGTCATCCGTGAGATCCAGGGGCGGATCGAGGTCCGCAATCTCGAGGAACGCAGCGGCAACAACACAGCCCTCGGCAGTTACTCCGTCAGCTTTCCCGGCGGCAGCGGCGATCCGGTCGGGACGCTGCGTGATCTCGAGGGTCCGCTCGCACTGGAGGGGACGCTGCGCCTCACCCCGGCGCCGGGGTTCGAGCTGGAGGGGTTGATCGCCGCCCGCCGCGACGCGCCGCCGGAGCTGGTGAACAGCCTGCGCTTCCTCGGCTCCCCGGACGCCACGGGTCGGCGGCCGTTCTCGTTGTCCGGCACCTTCTGACACCCCGACAGGGCCGGCTCAAGTCAACTCGCGAAACGCCCCAAGCAGCGGAAAGTAGAGTGCCGCGCGCACCGGCTGCGGTCCCACCGCCCGCGCCAGCTCCCGGTACGCTGCGAGCTGCGGCCGGTAGCGCTCGATTTCCTGCTCGAGAAACCCCTCGAGATCGCCGCCCTCGTGCGCGCTCGTCTTGTAGTCGATCACCCAGCGGGTGCCGGACTCATCGACGAAGCTGCGATCGATCTTGACATTGCGCAGCCGTCCGCCGCTCACGCCGCTCAGCTCCCATTCGCAGCGGGCCTCGCGGTGGCCCCCGCTCAGGATCCATCGGCCGCGCGCGTCGGTGAGCGTCTGCCGCAGCGCGGTCTGTATCACTTCGAGCGCGCGCGGCCGCTCGCCCGGGGGCACGCCGAGCCGCGCGAGCTGGGCGAGCACGGCCGCATCCCCAGGTAGCTGCGGAGCCGCTGCCAGGCGCGCGAGCCAGGCATGAACGGCGGTGCCAATGTCCCGCTGCGTCTCGCGCACCCAGCTGAACTCGAGCGGCTCGGTCGCAAGGTACGCCGCGGGAAGCTGCATGACCTGCACCGCCGGTGGCGGCACCGCGGGCTCCCAGTCCGCGCTCAGGCGGGAGACAGGCACCACGGGTGGCGGCTCGGGGAGCGGAGTTGCGCCCGCAACGACCTCGAATCGGTTGCCGAGCGCCGGCCAGAGGATCGCCAGCATGCTGCGCCGGTCGGGCCTGACGCCCCCCTCCGCCGCCATCGCCGGCGCCGCGGAGAGCCACAGGGTGGATCGAGCGCGCGTCGCGGCGACGTACAGCAGCCTGGCGCGTTCGTGAGTGTCGCGCTGGCGGATGAGGTCCTTGAGATAGACGTTGAGGTCGCTCTCCTCCGCCGCGCCCACCGGCGGCGAAGGCGAGATGAGCAGATCGCTTTGGGACGTCTCGCTCGGCAGATCGATCCAGCGCAGCAGGCGGTGCTCCGCCCCGCGCGTCGCGCGATGCAACGCCGGCACGATCACATGCTCGAACTCGAGGCCCTTCGCCCGGTGAATGGTCATCACCTGCACCGGGTTCTCTCCGCCCTGTGGCGTGCTGTAGAGATGCTCGAGGAGCCTGGCGAGGTCCTCCGGACCCTGCCACTCGAACGCCGCGGCGCGCGCCGCCAGAGCCGCGAAGAACACGCGCGCATCGGCAAGTTCCCCTGCTTCGTAAGCATCGCTCGCGCCAAGCCGCAGCCAGGTTCGCTCCAGCCAGTCCGCGACCTGCGCCTCGCCGCGTTCCGCGAGCGCCCGCGTCATGACCGCCCGCAGCCGCGCGAGGCGCGGGAGATCGTCAGCATCGCAGTGCACCAGCCGCTCGGGGTTACCGAGCGCTTCGAGGATGAGCTCGCGATCGTTCACCGCGGAGAGCGCGGTGAGCGTCAGCAGGCGCGCCCCGCACCACGGGGCGCGCAGCACCGCGAGCCACGCAGCGCGGTCGGCGAGGTCGAAGAGCGCGCGCGTCAGCTGTACGAGATCCCGCACGATCATGCGCTCACGCAGCGGAACGAGATCGACCGCGCAGGTTGCCAGACCGCGAGCCGTGAGCGCTTCGACGATCGGCACCGCGTGCGCGTGCGCGACGACCAGCACGGCTACCGTGCCCGCCGGGTCGTGCTGCCGCAGCGCGGCGATGTGTGCGGCGATCGCCCGCGCTTCCGCCGCGGGGCTCTGTGGAAAGAGCCGCAGTTTTACGGGCGCGATGCCGCCGACGCTGCGCGGTGCGCGGTCGGCCTGCGCGCTGACGCTCGGGCGGTAGCTCACGGCGCCGCTGCGCAGCTCGTCCGCCGCCGGGAAAACCTGTGCGAACACCTCGTTGGTGAAATCCACGAGCGCCGCAAGCGCGCGGAAGTTGCGCAACAGGCGCAGCGGCCGAAGTCGCACCTGTCCGATGCCGGCGACGCGTGCTTTGAGAAAAAGCCCCACCTCCGCTTCGCGGAAACGGTAGATCGACTGCATCGGATCGCCGACGACGAAGAGCGTGCGGCCGCCACCTTCCTGCCAGCCGACCGTGAGCGCCTCGAGCAGCTGTACCTGGGCGAGCGAGGTGTCCTGGAACTCATCGACGAGGACATGTCGGAGCGCGAGCCCGGTGCGCAGGGCGAGATCGGTCGGCTGCCCGTTCTCGGTCAGCGCCTGCCGGGCGGCACCCGTCACGTAGGTGTGGTCGACACGCTGCGCCACCGCGAACTCGGCGTGCAGCTCCGCGGCGGCGCGCGACAGCAGGCGGGAGAGCGCCTGGATCGCCGCGGCGTCGGCCGCGCTGAGCTCCCCCGCCGGAGCTTTCTTCAGCGCGAGGAGTGCTTCGCGCGCACCGGCGAGGCTACGCAGCTCCCCGATCAGGTCGCGGAGCTCCTGGCAGGCCTGTGGGTTGGCGAAGTCACTGCCGAGCCGATGCGCGCTCACCTGCCTGCGCCAGTCGTCCTTCGTGAGCACGAGCTGCGCGAAATGCTTCCACCGTGGGAGGTCGGCCGGCTCCAGGCCGAGCGGGCCGCAGCCAGGGAGTGCCTGCGCGCGGCGGCGCGGGCCCGCGGGAATCAGCGCACCCAAGGCTTCGAGGCCCGCGTGCGCCAGGTGGGCGAGACTCGCGTTCACCCGCTCGCAGAGCGCCTGCGGCTTCTCGCCGGCCACGAACCGCAGCCAGTGGCCGCGCTCATCGAGCATCTGCGCGATGAGCCGCTCGAGATACATCCAGTGGTTGTCGGTGCGCTCGAAGAGCAGCCGCGCGTCCGGGGCCAGATCGGGATCGGTCTCCGCCTCGAGGAGGGTGCGGCGCGCAGCGCGCCGATAGAGCTCGCCCGCGCTCTCGGTGAGCTGCAGCACGCCGCCGGCCTGCGAGGCGACCGGCAGCTGGCTCGCCAGCCAGTAGTTGAAGGCGTCGATCGTCTGAATCCGCAGGCGCTGCGGCAGCGTGTCGATGCTCCAGCCGCGGGCCGCTCCGTGCGCGAGCGCCGCCCGGGCGAGCACACCGAGCTCCGCAGCCTCGGGATCGCTCGTGGCGAACTCCCCGCGCAGCGCCCGGATGACGCGCGCCCGCATCTCGGCGGCCGCCTTGCGTGTGAAGGTGATCGCGAGAATCTGACCCGGATCCTCGACCGTGGTGAGGAGCCTCAGGAATCGCCGCGTCAGCACCGCGGTCTTGCCGGATCCCGCGGGAGCCTCGAGCAGGATCGAGTCCGTGGGAGCGCTCGCCGCAACCCGGGCCGCCTCATCGAGGCTCAATCCGGTCTCACTCATCGGTTTCATCCGCGTGCGATGCGGCGGTGATGGCGAGATGCGCGCCGATGCGGCAAAGATCGGTGAGGTGACAGTAGTCGCACG
>DASQRV010000357.1:0-3567 GCA_035642735.1 Steroidobacteraceae bacterium | reverse complement strand
CGGCAAGGGCCAGGCGTTCAACCGCATCAAGGTACGGAACCTCAAAACCGGCCGCACGATCGAGCGCACGTTCCGGTCGGGCGAATCGCTCGAGGCCGCCGACGTGGTCGACACCGAGATGCAGTACCTCTATCAGGACGGGGACTTCTGGCATTTCATGGTGCCGGAGAGCTTCGAGCAGTACACCGCCGGCAAGTCCGCGGTGGGCGAGAATGCGCAGTGGCTCAAGGACGGCGTGGTCGTCATCGTGACGCTGTGGAACAACGTGCCGCTCGTGGTGACGCCGCCGCCGCACATCGAGCTGAAGGTCATCGAGACCGATCCGGGGCTACGTGGTGACACCGCCACCGGCGGCCAGAAGCCCGCCAAACTCGAGACAGGCGCGGTGGTGCGCGTGCCGCTCTTCATCAACGAAGGCGAAGTGCTCCGAATCGACACGCGCACCGGCGAATACATTTCGCGCGCCAAGCAGTAGCCGCCGGGAGACCCGCAGGTCGGAGTCCGCGCGCGCAGAACCGGCGGCGCCGCTCAGGCGGGTGAGGTTCCGGCGGCGGCGCGCGCCGCGCTGCGCGCCCGCCGCAGTCCATCCACCGCGTAGATCAGCAGCGCCGCCCAGATCAGTGCGAAGCCTGACGCGCGCGCCGGGCCGAAACTCTCGTGGTAGAGCACCACGCCGCACAGCAGCTGCAGACTCGGTGCGATGTATTGCAGTACCCCGACGGTCGAGTACGGCAGGAGGCGCGCGCCGTAGGCGAAAAGAAACAGCGGGATGGCGGTGATCAGCCCGCTGCCGATGAGCAGCGCCGCGACGCCGGCGCCCTGTGTGGTCAGGGCTCCGCTACCGGCCCACTGGCACCAGGCGAGATAGCCGACCGCGAGCGGCATGAGCAGGAGCGTCTCGGTGGTGAGGCCGGGGAGTGCCTCGACGCTGATGATCTTGCGCACGAATCCATACAGCGAAAAGCTCACCGCCAGCGTGCCCGCAATCCAGGGCGGGCGGCCGGCGAGCAGCGCGAGATACAGCACCGCGAGCGCCGCGATGCCGATCGCAGTCCACTGCGCGCCGTTGAGCCGCTCGCGCAGCACGAGCACGCCGAGCAGCACGTTGACCAGCGGATTGATGTAGTAACCGAGACTCGTGTCGACGACGTGGCTGTGGGTGACGGCCCAGACGTACACCAGCCAGTTGATGCTGATGAGCGTGGCGGTGAGCGCGAGTCGTGCCAGCAGCGCCGGCCGCGCCAGCGTGACCCGGAGATCCCCGAGCTCGCCGCGCAGCAGCAACCATGCGACCAGAAAGAGGCACGACCAGGTAATGCGATGAGCAATCACCTGCAGGGCTGGCACGCCACGCAGCGGGTGAAGATAGACCGGGAACAGTCCCCAGATGGTGAAGGCGGCGGCGCCGGCCGCGAGTCCGCGCGGCGAAAGCCGTGCCCTGGTCATCCGTCAGCGGCCGGGTCGGGCCGCGCTGGCGCTCACCAGCAGCGCCGCCAGAGCCTCGAGACCTCGGGCGTCGGCCTCATCGAAGCGCCCGGCGACCGGGCTGTCCACGTCCAGCACGCCGATGAGTGCGGCGCCCTCGAGCAGTGGCACGACGATCTCCGCGCGCGAGGCGGCATCGCAGGCGATGTGTCCGGGGAATTTCTGCACGTCCGGGACCACGAGCGTGCGCCGCTGCGCCGCGGCGGCGCCGCACACGCCCTGGCCGAGTCCTATGCGCACGCACGCCGGCTTGCCCTGGAACGGGCCGAGCACCAGCTCCGTGCCGCGCAGGAAGTAGAAGCCCGCCCAGTTGATTTCCGGGAGCGCCGCAAAGATCAGCGCGGCGGTGTTCGCCGCATTGGCGATGCGGTCGCTCTCGCCGGCGAGCAGGCCGGTGAGGTCCTGCGCGAGGCGTCCGTAGTCGCCGGTCTTGTCGCGAAAGTCGTAGCGTTGGGCGGTGTAGCTCATGGCGTGGGCTTGCAACGGGGCGCCATTCTCGCTCAGGCGCGCGCGGTCGGAAAAGGCAGCACCTCCTCGAGGCTCGCGGCCCCGACGGCCAGCATGAGCGTGCGGTCGAAACCGAGTGCCACCCCGGCGCAGTCCGGCAGCCGGGCGAGCGCTGCGAGCAGCCGCTCATCGAGCGGGGACACCGGAAGTCCCAGGCGCCGCCGCTGCGCATTGTCCGCCTCGAAGCGTGCGCGCTGCTCGGCGGCCGAAGCGAGCTCGTGAAAGCCGTTGGCGAGCTCGATGCCCTCGCAGTAGAGCTCAAAGCGCTGTGCCACGCGCGGGTCGGCGGGATCGAGGCGCGCCAGCGCCGCCTGACTTGCCGGATAGCTGTGAACGAAGGTCAGCGTACCCCGGCCGAGGCGTGGCCCGACGATCGCCCCCATGAGAAGCTCGAGCCAGCCGTCGCGGCTCATGGCGCCCGCCGGCGCGCTCGTCGCGCCCGCGCCGCCGAGCGCGAGCGGCTGCGCCGCCTGCGCGAGAACGGTCTCCGCGGCGCTGAGAGGGTCGAGGCCCAGCTCGCGCAGGAACGCGTCGCGGTAACTGATGCGCTCGCTCGCCGCCGGCGCGCTCGCGCCGAGCAGCGCTCTCGCCAATGCCTCGACTTCATCCATGAGCTCCGCCAGTGAGAAGCCGACCCGGTACCACTCGATCAGGGTGAACTCCGGGTTGTGCAGACGGCCGTACTCGAATCCGCGCACGACGTGGCAGATCTGGTAGATGTCGCCGCTGCCGGCGGCGAGCAGGCGCTTCATCGCGTACTCGGGCGAGGTGTGCAGGTAGAGCGGGGGGGCCGCGGCGCTCGCCGCCGGGGCGGCGCACAGCCGCACCGTGGCCGAATGGATGTGCACGTCGCTCACCGGGGCGTTGACCACCACCGGCGTGTCCACCTCGGTCAGCCCGCGGGCGGCGAAGAACTCGCGCGCACGCTGCAGCAGCGCCGCGCGCTGCCGCAGCCGCTCGGGCGAGGCACCCGGGCGCCAGTCAGCGGCAGGTGCGCTCATGTCAGCCGTGCTCATGTCAGCCGCGCGAGCGCTGCGCCGACGCGCACCGTGCTGCCGGGGGCGAGTGTCGCGCGCCACTCGGCGCTGCCGGGTGGCAGCAGCAGGATCACGGTCGAACCCATGTTGAAGCGCCCGACTTCGGCGCCGCGCGCCAGGGTGAGGCCGGCGCGGCTGCCATCGAGCGGCAACTCGGTTCGTCTGCGCGGCTGCCGCGGCGCGACCTCGCCGTGCCAGACGGTGGACATGCTGCCGACGAACAGCGCACCCACCAGCACCAGGGCGAAGCTGAGCGGCCCGGCTCCGAACACGCACACCAGGCGCTCGTTGCGCGCAAACAGCCCCGGCACGCTCGCGGCGGTCGCGGCACTCACACTGAAGAGCTGCCCCGGGACGTACCACGCGGCGCGCAGCGTACCCGCGAGCGGCATATGGATGCGGTGGTAATTGGACGGTGCCAGGTAGAGCGTGGCGAAGGCACCGCCGCGGAACGTCTCCGGCCACGAGCCCTCGGCGTCGAGCAGCGACTCGAGCGTATAGGCGTGTCCCTTGGCCTGCACGAGCCACGAGCCATTGA
>DASQRV010000356.1:0-2527 GCA_035642735.1 Steroidobacteraceae bacterium | reverse complement strand
GGGGCGCCCCTGCGCCAAGTCTCGGGTACCAGAGCTCCGCCCATATGCGACGCGCAAATGCGAAGCTTGACCTTGACATGGGTTCACGGAGCCGCTTATCTTGTAAAAGAACGTAAAAGAACGAGAGCACCGTGGTTCAAGCGGTGGTCTATGAAAAGAACCTCCGGGGTGTTCGTCCTTGTACTGCTCGTAACCGCGATAGCGTTGTGATCTGGCTATCCGTGTCGGTCGTCCTGATTCTGGCAGCACTGGTCCCAGGCTGGCACCGGAAGCTCGCGCTCGCTGTGCTCTCGCCGATTATCGCCTTCCTCGTCAGCGTACGCGGCGTCGTTACGCGCGACCGCCGTTAAAAAGAGATGAAACCGCGGCTGGGGGCGCCGCTCCCGGCTACGCCGTCGCGTCGAGCGCGAGCACGACCAGGCGCCGCTGCAGACGCTCGGCGGGGGTCCGCGGCTGCGCGAGTCCCATGCGCGTGAGCGCCGCCCCGTGCCGGGCATCCGGACGGCCGCGGGCGAGGGCGGCCGCCACGGTCTGTAACCGCGCCGGGAAAGTGGCGGTGCGGCTCTCGAGAAACTGCAGCGCGCGGACCAGCACGATCTCCTCGCTCGTGAGATCGGTGCCGAAGGGGTACGCGCTGAAATAACCTGCGGCGCGGTGGGCCGAGAGCGCGCGCGTCAGCCGCGCCGGTGAGTTGTCGCGGCAGGCATCCGGGATGCGGTAGTCGGCGCGGATCTTGCCCGCGGCGCGCGCGCTCGCCAGGAGCGCGTCCTGAAAGCGCGAGTCGGCGACCTGCAGCAGGGCGGCGATGCACTCCTCGTCGGTGCGGCCGCGCAGGTCGGCGACGCCGTACTCGGTGACGACGATGTCGCGCAGATGACGGGGAATGGTCTCGTTGCCGTAGCTCCAGAGGATGTTGGAGCTGGTGCGACCGTGCTGGGTGCGCGTCGCGCGCACGCACAGGATCGAGCGCGCACCGGGCAACGCGTGCGCCATGGCGACGAAGTTGTACTGGCCGCCCACCCCGCTCACCACGCCACCGCTCTCGAGCGTGTCCGAGACCGCACCGCCGAGCAGCGTCACCATCATGGTGGTGTTGACGAAGCGTGCGGCGCGCCGCTGCAGGATGCGCAGTTCCTGGTCCGGGCCGTAGAGCTGGTTGACGAAGCCAACGCCACGCATGCCGAAGCGTGCACGCTCGCTCTCCGGCAGATTGCGCAGCGCGGCGTAGAAGCCGCGCGGCCCGAGGAAGAACCCGCCGTGCAGGACCTGGCCGTTGCGCAGCTCGCGTCCCAGGCATGGCGCGAGGAGCGCGCGGCTCGCCGCATCGCCGAGGTCGGCCGCGACCCACTCGCCGCCCGGCAGGCGCACGCGGCCGCCCTCGAACTGGACCGCATCGAGGAACACGCCGTAGTGCTGCAGCGTGGCGAATTCCGCGGCGCTGAGCCGCGGGCCCGCGCCCGCCTGCACGAGCCGCTCGAGAATGCGCTCATCGAAGCGCTCGCCGATGCGGCCCGCGGCCAGCAGCCGCTCGAGCGCGAGGCAGTCGTAGACCTGGCGACGAAGGATGCCGGCGCGGTAGAGCTCGATGAGGTAATCGACGAACATCTCGGAGGAGGCGAACAGCCCGGCGGCGAAGGGCTCCTCGCCGCCTTCCGCGTCGATGAGTGCCACGGCGCTCCCCGTGCCGAGCGCGGCGCGGGCGGCGCGCCAGCCGGCGTTCTGCTGGTGGCGCAACAGCAGCGCATACACCACCGCGCCGCCGAGCTCGCCGATGCCGACCTGGAGCGTCCCGCCATCGCGCAGCAGGCCGCTCACGTGCAGGCCGATGGCATGCTCGACCGTGCCGATGGCGCCGTGCGGCGGAGCGAACAGATCGTAGTCGTAGCGCGGATCGTCGATGAGAAAGTCGAACTGCTCCGGCTCGACCTGCGCGTGTCCCGTCATGAACGGCATCTGCGCATGGCTCTCGCCCACCACCACGATGTCGCGGCCGGCCCGCCGTGCCTCGGCTACGAGCGGCAGCAGATCGACGCTGACATCGGGGTTCGAGCCGAGACTCAGCTGCAACTGGCCGTTCACCACGCGCCGCGCGAGCAGCTGGGCAATCACGTTCACGCCGCGCGCGAGCGTATCGCGGGCGACGTGCGTGTAGTTGGCGCTCAGGTAATTGCGCTGCGCGTGCCCGGAGTGCAGGAAGGCTCCAGGCGCGAGGAAGAACTCCACGACGCGTACGTTGGGCGGCAGGCGATCGGCGCGCAGGTCGCGCGCATACTCCGGCTCGACGTAGCTGCCGAACACCCGCGCGACCAGCGGATCGAGCAAGCGCGCCTCGAGCGCCGAGCGCGCCACGGGCTTGAGCAGCGACAGCGCGGTGAGGATGGTGAGGTCCAGGCCCGGATCGCGCCGCGCGC
Organism: Steroidobacteraceae bacterium; assembly: GCA_035642735.1. GTDB lineage: Bacteria > Pseudomonadota > Gammaproteobacteria > Steroidobacterales > Steroidobacteraceae > 13-2-20CM-66-19. The sequence continues at coordinate 116 of DASQRV010000356.1, read as the reverse complement.
GCCGGTAGAACTCGTTGACCAGCGGGTTGGGTTTGCCGATGCCGAGCGGCAGCGCCAGCACCACGCGCGATCCCACGCGGCGCAGCACCGCGTCAACGCAGTGGCCGACGTCAGCG
>DASQRV010000355.1:0-6837 GCA_035642735.1 Steroidobacteraceae bacterium | reverse complement strand
CAGCACTTCGAACAACACCAGCAGCAGTCCGGCCAGCAGCGCGAAGCTCGCGAGGCGCGCGACCGAGACGCCGGTGGCACGTATCACCGTCAGCTCGCTGCCGCGGGCGAGCGAGCCGAGGCCGAGGAGCGAGCCGATGAGAGCGGTGATCGGCAGCAGCTCGTAGGCCAGCTGCGGGAGATTGAGCAGCGAGTACCACAAGGCACCGACGGCGGTGTAATGGCCGACGCCGACGTCATCCTGCTGATCGATGAACACGAACAGCGCCCCGAGCACCAGCAGCACCGCCATGACCAGCGCCACCGTGCCGAGTATGGTGCGCACGATATAACGATCGAGCACGCTCACAGGCCGCGCATCCGGTAACGCAGGCGGTGCGCGATCCGTGGAGCCACGATCACCGCCAGCGCGAGCAACGCCACCACCACGTGCGTCCACCACAGTCCCACCGCTTCCGGCAACGTGCCGCGCGCGATCCAGGTTCTGCCGGTGGTAGCGAGGTTGTAATAGATGAAGAAGATGAGCACCGCCAGCCAGACGCGCGAATAGCGTCCCTGGCGGGGTTTGAGACGCGCCAGCGGCACGGCGAGCAGCGCGAGCACCAGGCACATGATCGGCATGCTGATGCGCCAGTGCAGCTCCGCCCGCTCGGCGCGGTCCGCCGAGTGGCGCAGGCTCGCGGTGCTGCGCGCCTCGAGGTCCCGCACCACATCGGTGATCGCCGGCACCTGCAGCGTCACGACGTGCTGGGCGAAGCGCACGATGCGGAACTCGGCACTGCCCGGCACGCCTTCCAGTCGCTCGCCGTCATAGAGCGTCAGGATGTGTGTCAACCCATCCGCGGTGACCGAATGGGTGGCACGGTCGGCGAGCGCCACCTCCACCTGCGGGCCATCGCTGCGCTGGAGGAACACCTTCCCGAGCGTGCCATCGGGCGCCACGCTCTTCGCGTACAGCACCGCCTTGCCGGCGCCGAAGCTGCGGAATTTGCCCGCCGCGAGCGGCGCCAGCTGCCCGGCGCGCAGCGCCGCGTTACGCAGGTCGAGCGCCTGGGCGGTGGCCTCGGGCGCGAGCACCAGCGAGAGCCACGCCAGGGCGCTTGCCACCACGACCGCCAGCAGCGCGACCGGCGCATAGAGCTTCAGCGGCGGCGCCCCACAGGCGAGCGCCGCCGCCATTTCGCTGTCGGCGTACAGACGCCCGAAGGCCAGCACTATCCCGAGCAGCAGCCCGACCGGCACCACCACCGAGAGGTACTGGAGCGAGGAGAGCCCGATGAGCTGCAGCACCATGCTCTGCGGGAACTGGTTGGCGGCGGCGCGCTCCATCACCGCGACCACCTCGTTGGCGAGCAGGATGATCAGCAGCACGCCGGTAACCGCCAGCCAGGCGGTCGCCACCTCGCGCAGAATGTAGCGCCCGAGTATTCCCAACGTCACCCCTGAAGCGCACAAAACCCGCCGCGGGCTCTTGAGTTACACTGGCACCGCTGCACCCGTAACGGCGCAGTTCGCGCTAATAAATACGAAACGAGCGCGAGGCCCTGGACGGCCGCAAATAAGGTAAATCAGACGGCCGTGCGCCTCAACGGCAGGACATAGAGGACATTACATGGAATTCGGGGTCTGGACGAAGGGCTTGGCGACGCTCGCGGTCGACTGCCTGGTGCTCGGCGTGTTTGAAGAAGCGCAGCTCGGCGCGCAGGCGGGCAGTGTCGATGCCGCGACCGGCGGGCGGCTGCGCAAGCTCCTCGCGCGCGGGGATTTCGCCGGCCGGGCCGGCGAGACGCTGTTGGTGCCCGACCTGCCCGGCATCGGGGCATCGCACGTGCTGCTCAGCGGCATGGGGCCCGCCAAGCAGCTGAAGCGGCGTACCTGGCGCAAGTCGTGGGCCGCCGCGGCGAGTGCGCTGCTGCGTACGCGCATCGAAAGCTGCGCCGTCGCGCTCGATCGCCCCGAAGCCAGGGAGCTCGATGATTACTACCTCGGGCGCGCGGTCGCGGAGCTCACGGGCGCCGCTCTCTACCGCATCAACGATCTCAAGACCGCGCGCAAGCCGCCACCGCCCGCGCTGAAGAAAGTGCTGGCAGGTCCGGTGCGTCGTGCGGCGGCCGCCGAGCGCGGTTTCGCGCACGGTGCGGCGGTGGCGACGGCACAGGGCGTGCAGCGCGATCTCGCCAACCTGCCGGGGAACGTCTGCACGCCGGTCTACCTCGCCGAGCAGGCGCGCGCGCTCGCCAGGCGCCATGCGAGCCTGCGCACGCGCGTGCTCGATGAGGCGGCGATCCGCCGCGAAAAGATGGGGTGCCTGCTGGCGGTCGCACAGGGGAGCCATCAGCCGCCGCGCTTCATCGTGCTCGAGTACCAGGGGGCGAAGAAGCTGCCACCGCCCATCGTGCTCGTCGGCAAAGGCGTCACGTTCGACAGCGGCGGCATCTCGCTCAAGGATCCGCCCGGCATGGACGAGATGAAGTTCGACATGAGCGGCGCTGCCACGGTGATCGCGGCGCTGACGTTCGCCGCTCAGCTGCGCCTGCCGCTGCACCTCGTCGGCCTGATCCCGGCGACCGAGAACATGCCGGGCGGCCGCGCCGTGAAACCCGGCGACATCGTCACGAGCTCCTCGGGGCAGACGGTCGAGATTCTCAACACCGACGCCGAAGGCCGGCTGATCCTGAGCGATGCCCTGCACTACGCACGCCGCTTTCATCCCGCCGCCGTCGTCGATATCGCGACGCTCACCGGGGCGTGCGTAGTGGCGCTCGGACACCATCATTCGGGCCTCATGGGCAACGACCCGGCGCTGGTGCGCGAGCTGCTGGAAGCCGGCCAGCGCGCCGATGACCGCTGCTGGCAGCTGCCGCTCACCGAGGAGTACGCCGAGCAGCTAAAGAGCAACTTCGCGGACTTCGCCAACATCGGCGGCCGCGACGGTGGCGCCATCACCGCGGCGACGTTCCTCGGCAAGTTCACCCAGGGACTGAAGTGGGCACACCTCGACATCGCCGGCACCGCCTACCAGAGCGGCGCGGCCAAGGGCAGCACCGGACGGCCGACGGCGCTGATCGCGGATTTCCTGCTGAAGCGCGCGGCGCGTTGAGCCGCCGGGCCTTACCGCCCGCGCGCCGCACGGCGCGCTGCAGTGGGCCGCTATAATCGAGCCGCACTTCCTGCTGCGGACTTGCCTTACTGAAATGGACAAAGTGTACGCGCCGCACGCGATCGAGCGGCGCCTCTACGAGCGCTGGGAATCGAACGGCTGGTTCGCGCCGCGCGGCACCGGTGCGCCCTATTGCATCATGATCCCGCCGCCGAACGTGACCGGGACGCTGCACATGGGCCACGCGTTCCAGCACACCCTGATGGACGCGCTCAGCCGCTACCAGCGCATGCGCGGCAGCTGCGTGCTGTGGCAGCCCGGCACCGACCACGCCGGCATCGCCACGCAGATGGTGGTGGAGCGACAGCTGAATGCCGAGGGAGTGAAGCGCACCGATCTCACACGCGCGGCCTTCCTCGAGCGGGTGTGGGCCTGGAAGCAGCAGTCCGGCGGCACGATCGCCGCGCAGATGCGGCGCCTCGGCGATTCCGTCGACTGGTCGCGCGACCGCTTCACCATGGAGCCGGAGATGTCGCGGGCCGTCACCGAGGTGTTCGTGCGGCTGCACGCGGAAGGGCTCATCTATCGCGGCAAGCGCCTGGTCAACTGGGACCCGGTGCTGCTCACGGCGCTCTCGGACCTCGAGGTGCAGTCGCACGACGAGGAAGGGCAGCTGTGGCACCTGCGCTATCCGCTCGCACACGGCGAGGGGCACGTGGCGGTGGCGACGACGCGGCCCGAGACCATGCTGGGCGACACCGCCGTCGCGGTGCACCCGAACGATCCGCGCTACCAATCGCTCATTGGCCAGCGCGTGCGGCTGCCGCTCGCGGGGCGCGACATTCCGGTGATCGCGGACGAGTACGTGGATCCGGACTTCGGCTCGGGGGTCGTCAAGATCACCCCGGCCCACGATTTCAACGACTACGAGGTCGGCCAGCGCCACAAGCTGCCGCTCATCAACATCTTCACCCCGCGGGCGACGCTCGCCGACACCGTGCCGGAGCGCTTTCGGGGCCTCGACCGTTTCGAGGCCAGAAAGCGCGTGGTGGCCGAGCTCGAGGCCGCCTCGCTCGTCGCGCGCGTCGAGAAGCATCGGTACATGGTGCCGCGCGGTGACCGCAGCGGCGCAGTGCTCGAGCCCTACCTCACCGACCAGTGGTACGTGAAGATTGCGCCGCTCGCCGCAGCGGCGGTCGCGGCGGTGACCGAGGGCCGCACGCGCTTCGTGCCCGAGAACTGGGCACGCACCTACTTCGAGTGGATGCGCAACATCCGCGACTGGTGCGTCAGCCGTCAGCTGTGGTGGGGTCATCGCATTCCCGCCTGGTACGACGACCAGGGCAACATCTACGTCGGCCGCGACGTTGGCGAAGTGCGCGCGCAGCACGGGCTTTCGGCCGATGTGGTGTTGCGCCAGGACGAGGACGTGCTCGATACCTGGTTCTCATCCGCGCTCTGGCCCTTCTCCACGCTCGGCTGGCCGGAATCCACACCGGCGCTCGCGAAGTTCTACCCGACGAGCGTGCTCGTCACCGGCTTCGACATCATCTTCTTCTGGGTCGCCCGCATGATGATGATGGGGCTGAAGTTCATGGGCGATGTGCCGTTCCGCGAGGTGTACATCACCGGGCTCATCCTCGATGAGCGCGGCGAGAAGATGTCCAAGGCGCGCGGCAACGGGATCGATCCCCTCGACATCGTCGATGGCGTCTCACTCGAAGAGCTCATCGCCAAGCGCACGAGCGGACTCATGCAGCCGCAGCTCGGGCCCGCCATCGAGAAGGCGACCCGCCGGCAGTACCCGCAGGGCATCGCGCCGCACGGCACCGACGCCCTGCGCTTCACCTTCGTGGCGCTCGCTTCCCCGAGCCGCGAGATCCGCTTCGAGCTCGCGCGCGTGGCCGGCAATCGCAACTTCTGCAACAAGCTGTGGAACGCCGCACGCTTTGTCACCGACAAGCTCGGCAAGCTCGTACCGCCCGCGGTCGAGGCATCGGAGCTGTCGGTCGCCGACCGCTGGATCCGCTCGCGCTTCTCGCGCACGCTGGCCACCGTCGAGAGCGCGCTTGCCGAGTACCGCTTCGACTATGCGGCGAACGCGCTCTACGAGTTCACATGGTTACACTTCTGCGACTGGTACCTGGAGCTCACCAAGCCGGTTCTGCAGGCGGAGGGTGCCGACGCCGAGGCAGCAAAACGCGGCACCCAACGCACGCTCGCCGAGGTGCTCGAAGCGCTGCAGCGCGCGTTGCATCCGCTCATGCCCTTCATCACCGAGGAGATCTGGCTGCGCGTCGCACCGCTCGCCGGGGTCGCGGGGGAAACGGTGATGCTGCAGCCCTATCCGCGCGCGGCCGATTTCGCGCTCGATGAGGTCGCCGAGCGCGAGACGGCCTGGATCCAGAACGTCGTGCTCGGCGTGCGCCAGATCCGCGGCGAGATGAACATCAGCCCGGCGAAGCGCATCCCGGTACTGCTGAAGGACGCGAGCGCCGAGGATGAGGCGTATGTTGCGCGCCATCGCACCTGGCTCGAGCGCCTGGCAGGGGTGGCGGGCATCACCATGCTCGCGCCCGGAGCCGAGGCCCCGCAGTCCGCCATGGCGCTCGCCGGCACGCTCACCATTCTCGTGCCGATGGCGGGACTCATCGATCCCGAAGCCGAAGCGGAGCGCCTGGGGAGGCTGCTGGCGAAGGCGCAGGGGGACCTCGAGAAAATCCGCGGGCGGCTCACGAGCGAGAGCTTCGTGCGCAACGCGCCCGAACACGTCGTGGCGGCCGATCGCGAGCGCGCCGCAGAGCTCGAGCGGAGCGCCGCGGGACTCGCCGCGCAGCTCGAGCGCCTGCGCGGGCTGGGTCGAGCGCCAGAGGACAAGCCGTCGCACGACCGGCCGCCAGACGACGAATCATGAGGGCGCCGGACGCAGCCATCGCCTCGCCGACGGACGTCGATGCCGCGGCGCTCGCGCGCGTGCTCGCGACGCTCGAGACCGTGATTCTCGGCAAGCCCGCGCAGATTCGCCTCTGCCTCGCGTGTCTGCTGGCACGCGGTCACCTGCTGATCGAGGACGTGCCCGGCGTCGGCAAGACGACCCTCGCCCACGCGCTCGCACACGTGCTCGGTCTCTCCTGGCAGCGGGTGCAGTTCACGAGCGACCTCCTGCCCGCCGACATCATCGGGGTCTCGGTGTTCGACCGCGCCAGCCAGCAGTTCCATTTCCGGCGCGGACCGCTCTTCACGCAGCTGCTGCTCGCGGACGAGGTGAACCGGGCGAGCCCCCGCACGCAGAGCGCGCTGCTGGAAGCGATGGAGGAGCGGCAGGTGAGTGCCGATGGCTCCACCTACGCGCTGCCCGAGCCTTTCTTCGTCGTCGCCACCCAGAACCCGCACGAGCAGCTCGGTACCTTCGGTCTCCCCGAATCGCAGCTCGATCGCTTCCTCATGCGGGTAGTGCTCGGCTACCCCGACGCCGCGCACGAGCGCGAGTAGCTGCGCGGTGGCGACCGGCGGGAGCTGCTGCCGGGGGTTGCGCCGGTGCTGACAGCCGCCGGGCTGCTCGCTGTGCAGCGCGCGGTGCGCGCGGTCTACGTCGCCGACGCGCTGCTCGATTACGTGCAGCTGCTGATCGCGCGCACGCGCGAGCACGCCGACCTCAAGCTCGGCCTCTCCCCGCGCGCGGGCCAGGGACTGATCCGCGCCGCGCAGGCCTGGGCGTACCTCGCCGGGCGTGGCGCG
>DASQRV010000354.1:0-6278 GCA_035642735.1 Steroidobacteraceae bacterium | reverse complement strand
GTATGCGGCGAAGATCGCGCACGGCGGCGACAATCTCGGCAACCGCTACGCTGAGGCGCTCGCCCTGATGAACAGTGATCGGGCCGATGAGGCGGTGAAGATCCTCACCCCGCTGGTGCAGCAGCACGAGGGACTCACGCTGCTGCATGCCGCGCTCGGCCAGGCGCAGCAGAAGGCGGGACACACGAAAGAGGCGCTCGCCACCTTTCAGCGCGCGGACGAGCTCTTCCCGCGCAACGTGCCGGTGACGGTGCGCTACGCGGAGGCGCTCATGGCCGCGGGCCGCGCCGGGGAAGCCCACAACATGTTGCTCGACCTCTTCAACAACGTGCCGCCGACGCCCGACCAGATCCGACTCACCGCGCTCGCGGCGAGCGCCGCGGGCGATGCCGGAGATGCCTACTTCTACATGGGCGAGTATGAGATCGCGAACGGCGATCTGATGCTCGCTGTGCAGCAGCTGCAGCTCGCCCTCGCCTCCCCTCACCTCACCCAGATCCAGCGCCAGCGCTACCAGGCCCGGCTCGACGAGTTGCGCGACTTCCTCGCCAGCATGCACAAGCGACAGGTCGCGAGCGACAACGGCGACGGTCAGGGTCAGCGCGGCGGCGGACGCTGATACAAGCCCTGCAGCGGCAGCACGACTGTCGCGAGCGTCCAACACGGCCCGGACGACGCGGCTTGACTGCTACAATGCCGTGATTCCTTCCGCGGCTTGCGCCTCCTATGCGATCGACGACACGGCTCTCCCTGCTCTCGCTTTGCCTGTTGCTGTTGTGCGGTTGTGCGGCGCTCCCCCCCGGCAGCAAGCGCGACCCGCGCGATCCGTGGGAGCGAATGAACCGCAGCACCTACAAATTCAACGATGTGCTCGACCGTGCGATCGTCAAACCGACGGCGAAGGGCTACACGCACCTGCCGCAACCCGTGCAGACCGGGGTCCACAACTTCTTCGACAACCTCAACTACCCGATCACCATCGTCAACGACCTGCTGCAGGGGCAGGTGGTGCCGTTCTTCTCCGACATCGGACGGTTCGTCTTCAACAGCACCGTCGGACTCGGCGGACTGTTCGACCCGGCCACGGCGGCCGGCATGCAGAAGAACAACCGCGATTTCGGGCAGACACTCGGCAAGTGGGGCGTGCCCAAGGGGCCCTATGTCGTGGTGCCGGTCTTCGGACCCTACACGGTGCGCGATGGCATCGGAGCCGTCACCGTCGACTACTACGCCAATCCGAGCAACTACACGAAATTCTGGGTCAGCACGAGCCTGTGGCTGGTACGCGGCGTCGACCGGCGCGCGCGCCTGCTGCCACTCGACGCCACGATACAGAGTGCCTACGACCCCTATGCCTTCATCCGCAACGCCTACCTGCAGAACCGTGACTTCATGGTGACGGGCGGCCAGTCGCAGAGCGAAGAGGAGCAGGAGCGGAAGCTGATGGAGGAAGCGGGCCAGGAGGAGATCGAGGGCACCGCTCCGCCCGCAGCCCCCCCGCCGAAAGCACCCGGCCCGCCGAAGTCTGAAGCGCCGCCACCGGAGGCACAGCCGCCGCCAGCGGGCGAACCGCCACTTGAGACATCGCCGCCAAAGCCGTGACCGCGGCCGAACGGAGCTACACCGGGGTCCCCGCGAAATTGCGCGTCTTGGCGACCGTTACGCGTCATCGGTCGTGGCAAGCGCAATTTCGTGGGGTGGTTTAGACACCCCGCTCGAGTAGCTCCTCGAGGTTGCTGATGCGCGCGAGCGCGGCCAGTCCCGGCGGCAGCTGCGCGTAGCGCAGCGAGCGCCCGGCGCGCTTGGTGACGCTCAGCCACTCGAGCAGCACCGCGAGCCCGGCGCTATCGGATGCAGTGATACCGCGGCAGTCGATCTCGAGTTTCGTGGCGGCGGCCTGCGTGAGCGTCGCAGTGCCGAGCACCGACGCCCGGCGTGCGCTCGCGAAGGTGAGCGGCCCCTGGGCACTCAGCGTTCCCGGGGCTCCGGCCGCCAGGCGGAAGGCGCCGGCGTCAGCTGCCTGGGCGGTGACTTCGGGGAGGCTCATTCAGCTCTTGGTGGCGGTCTGCTTGCCGATCGCCCCGGGCTTCTCGCCCGCCTCGAGTCGCTTGATGACCGCGTCGATCCCCTGCTGCTCGATCTGCGCACTGAAGTCAGTGCGGTAGCTGTTGACGTAGCTGATGCCGTCGATGACGACGTCCCACGCTTTCCAGCCCTGCGGCGTCTTGCGCATGTAGTAATTCACGGACACGCGATCGCCGGTGTCACGCTTGACCTCGGTGCGCACCGTCGCGGTCGGCTTGGCGGGGTCGACGGTAGTCGGAAAGATCTTCAGCCGGTCGGCGGTGAACTCCGAGAGCGCCGCGCCGTAGTTGGCGAGCAGCGAGTGATAAAAGGCGTCGATGAAGTGCTGGCGCTGCTCGGGTGTGGCGGTGCGCCAGTACTGGCCGAGCACCAGGCGTGCCGAGTATTCGGTGTCCCAGTGCGGCAACAGGTACGTGTTCACCAACTCACTGACCTTGGACGGGTCGCGCTTGAAGGCGGCGCGATCCTTGTCGAGCGCTTGCAGCATCCCCTGCGCTGCGGCCTGTACGACTTCGGACGGGCCCTGCTCCGCGCCGGCGGCCGGCGCTGCCGAACTGGCGGCCGGTGTGCCGGGTGCCGGTGTGCCCTGGGTTGCCGGGCTCTGCGCCTGCGCCGCGACGAGAGCCAGCGCCAGCGCGATGCCGCTCGAACCGATCCGTGTTGCCATGCTCATTTATGCGACTCCGCCTTGCCTGAGTTGTCCGTGGCCTTGCCCTGCGCATCGCCTGCACCACCCTGCCCGCTTCCCCGGCTCGCGAAGTTGGCAAAGAGCTTGTTGATGAGGCTCTCGAGCACGATGGCCGACTGTGTCTGGTCGATGTGACTGCCATCCTTGAGGAAGGTGTCGGAGCCTCCGGGGCTCAGGCCGATGTACTTGCCGCCCAGCAGTCCCTGGGTCTGGATGCTGGCGAAGCTGTCGTCGGGAATCTGGTTGTACTGTGGGTCGAGGCGCATGGTGACGACCGCCTTGAAGGTCTTGGGATCGAAGCGAACCCTGGACACCTCGCCGAGGCGCACACCGGACATGGTGACCGGGGACCCCACTCTGAGATCACCCACGTCGTCGAATTCCGCGGTCACGTGGAAGCCCGACTTGGCGGCCCCCAGCTTTATGCCGCTCGCCGGCAGCTGCGTGGTGAGAAACAGCAGCGCCGCGAAGCCGAGCAGCACGAACAGTCCCGTTCCGATCTCCAGTGTTCGATTGGCACGCATAAGTCGAGTTCCTCTTACAGGAAGACCGCCGTCAACACGTAATCGAGCAACAGTGTGATGACCGAGGAGGCGACCACGGTGCGTGTGGTCGCCAGGCCCACGCCTTCCGCGGTGGGCTCGGCATGATAGCCCTCGTGGACCGCGATCAGACTGATGGCCACACCGAACACCAGGCTCTTCACCATGCCTTCGCTGACATCGTGCAGAGCGACCGAGCCCTGGGTCTGCGACCAGAACACGCCCCGGTCGACGCCCATGAGCTGCACGCCGACCAGCTGTGCACCGTAGAGCCCGATGACGCTGAAGATGGCGGTGAGCAGCGGCATGGCAATGACACCGCCGAGAAAGCGCGGTGCCGCCACGTAGCGTAGCGGATCAACCGCCATGATCTCCATCGCGGTCAGCTGGTCGGTGGCACGCATCAGGCCGATCTCGGAAGTGAGCGCGGTGCCCGCCCGGCCGGCGAACAGCAGCGCGGTGATGACGGGCGCCAGCTCGCGCAGCAGCCCGAGCGCCGCCGCGATGCCGAGCGCCTCCTCGGAGCCAAAGCGCTGCAGCAGGTCGTAGCCCTGCAGGCCCAACACCATGCCGACGAACAGGCCCGACAGCATGATGATGATGAGCGAGCGGGCGCCGGCATTGTAGATCTGCTTCAGCAGCAGGTCCGGGCGTGTGAGCGCCGGCAGGCTCTGGGCGAGCAGCTGCAGCAGGAACAGCGCCACCGAGCCGAGTCGCCGCAGGCCTTCGAGCAGATAGTTGCCGCGCGTGTGGTTACTCATCGCTGTCAGCCAACAGCTGGGTGGCGTAATCGGGCGCGGGGTAGTTGAAGGCCACCGGTCCTTCGGCGCCGCCGGTCATGAACTGGTGCACCGCCGGGGAGGGGCTGGTGCGCAGCTGCTCGGGCGTGCCGACCGCGGCGACGCGCCCGTCGAGGAGCAGATAGCTCTCGTCGGCGATCGTGGCGAGCTCCTGCACATCGTGCGAGACCACGATGCTGGTGATACCCAGGGCCGAATTCATCTGCTTTATGAGGCGCAGGATGACCCCGAGCGAGATCGGATCCAGCCCGACGAATGGCTCATCGTACATGAGCACTTCCGGGTCCATGACGATGGCGCGTGCCAGGGCGACGCGACGCGCCATGCCCCCGGAGAGCTCGGCCGGCGCGAGATGCGCGGCGCCCCGCAGCCCCACGGCCTGCAGCTTGGTGAGCACGAGCTTGCGGATCAGCGTCTCGGGGAGGTCGCTGTGCTCGCGCACCGGAAAGGCCACGTTGTCGAACACGTCCATGTCGGTGAGCAGCGCGCCGTTCTGGAACAGGAGTCCGAGCCGCTGCCGCAGGGCGTACAGGTCGCGTCGGCCAAGCGTCGCGACGTCCTGCCCGAACACCTGCACGCTGCCGCGATCGGGCGTGATCTGTCCTGTGATGAGCTTGAGCAGCGTCGTCTTGCCGCCGCCGCTCGGTCCCATGATCGCGGTGATGCGCCCGCGGCGAACGATGAGATCGAGGCCCGCGAAGATCTGCCGGCCGCCGATGGCGTAGTGGACGTCGCGCACCGCGACGACCGCCTCGGCTTGCGCCGCGGCCTGTGCGGAGGGAGGACTGGTCACGCGAGCGTGGCGCCGGCCCCGCGGCTCAGGCGGCCCGACTTTCCATGGCGCTCGCGTAACGCCCGGTGGCCGCGAGCGCGGTGAGCCTGGCGATCGACTCGGCGGCGCCCGGTGCGCCGAACAGCAGCTCGCGATAAGCGCGGTGATTCTCCGGGGCCGATTCCAGCTTGATGCTGTCGAGGCGCTTCTGGATGGTGCCCGTGCTTTCGTCGGCCGCCAGGACGCCCTTGCCCTTGGCCACCATCGCGCCGGCAACGCGCGCGAGCTCACTCGGGTTCATGCAATCGTGCCCTGCTGAGTGAAAACGCGAAGGATAGCAAACCCCCGGCGGCCGCAGGTCAGCGCTCGCGGCGGCGCCTGCGGCGCAGCCGTTGCCACGCTTGGTTTCTGCCTTGAATTAGTACTAAACTAGTCCTACTTTAAGAGGTGTCCCCATGCTGCGCATCAGCCGGCTGACCGACTACGCGACGGTGCTGCTCGCCGCCCTGGCGAGTGAGCCGCAGCGCGTGCAGACCGCGGCGTCGCTCGCGGAGCAGACTCATATCGCCGCGCCGACCGTGAGCAAGTTGCTGAAGCAACTGCAACGGGCGGGGCTCGTGAGCTCGACCCGCGGGCTGCACGGTGGCTACCAGCTGGCGCGTCCCGCCGCACAGATCAGCGCTGCCGCGATCCTCGATGCGCTCGAGGGGCCGGTCGCCCTCACCGACTGCTCGGCTGGCCACGGCCAGTGCGAGATCGAGGAGACCTGCCGCGTAGGACGCGGCTGGCAGCGGCTGAACCTCGCTATCCGCCGGGCACTCTACGACGTGAGTCTCGCGCAGCTCGCGGGACTCGACGCGCCACCCGCCCGGCTGACCACGCTCGAGCGCGAGATGAAAGCGGCTGCGACGCGAACGCCGCTGCGCTAAGGATCGGATACAGAAATGAGTGAAAGTGCCCGACAACTCGAAGACCTCATGGCCAGGGGCTACCGGCACGGCTTCGTCACCGAGATCGAGGCCGACACCGTACCGCCCGGGCTCGATGAGGACGTGGTGCGGCTGATCTCGCGCAAGAAGGACGAGCCCGCCTTCCTCACCGAGTGGCGCCTGAAGGCGCTGCGCCACTGGCTGACGATGCAGGAGCCGCACTGGGCGCACCTCAAGGTCGCGCCGATCGACTACCAGGCGATCTCCTATTACTCGGCTCCCAAGGCGAAGAAGGACGGGCCGAAGAGCCTCGACGAGGTAGACCCCAAGCTCCTCGAGACCTACGAGAAGCTCGGCGTGCCGCTGCACGAGCGTGCCCGCCTCGCAGGTGTCGCCGTGGACGCGGTGTTCGACAGCGTGTCGGTCGCCACGACCTTCAAGGAACGCCTGGCGGCGGCCGGG
>DASQRV010000353.1:0-3960 GCA_035642735.1 Steroidobacteraceae bacterium | reverse complement strand
CCCTCGAACTGCGCGAGTTGCTCGGGATCGGACATGCGGTAGCGCCCGAGGCAGTCATCGAGGAGCTCCGCGGCAACGATAATGCGGTGCCGCTCACTTCCCTGATACGCCGCGGCGAGCACGTAGCGGAACTCCGCGCGCAGCGCGACGGCCTCATTGGCCGGCAGCGTCCAGGGCGTCGTGGTCCAGATGACGATGTCCACCGGCGCGCCGCCGAGCTGCTCGGCGCTGAGGCCGATGCGGCGCGCGAGCTCGGCGTTGTCGCTCACGCGGAACGCGACATCGATCGCCGGCGAGACCCTCTCCTCGTATTCGACCTCGGCTTCCGCCAGCGCCGAGCGGCAATCGATGCACCAGTGCACCGGCTTCACGCCTTTGTAAAGATGGCCGTTCTCGATGATGCGGCCGAAGGCACGCAGCTGCTGCGCCTCGTAGCCTTTGGACATGGTGAGATAGGGCCGATCCCAGTCGCCGAGGATTCCGAGGCGCTTGAAGTCGCTGCGCTGCAGCTCAATCTGCTCCTGCGCGTAGGCACGACAGGCGGCGCGAAAGGCCGCCGCGTCGAGCTTCTGCCCGGGGCGGCCGTGCTTTTTTTCCACCTGCAGCTCGATCGGCAGGCCGTGGCAGTCCCATCCGGGGATATACGGCGCATCGAAACCATCGAGCGTGCGCGACTTGACGACGATGTCCTTCAGGATCTTGTTTACACAGTGACCGATGTGGATCGCGCCGTTCGCGTACGGCGGACCGTCGTGCAGCACGAAGCGGGGCCGCCCGCGCGCGATCTCGCGCAGCCGCGCGTAGGTGCCGCGCTCGTCCCAGCGGCGCACGGCCAGCGGCTCGCGCTGGGCGAGGTCCGCCTTCATCGGGAAGCCGGTCTGCGGCAGATTGATCGTGAGCTTGTAGTCGGTCATCTCAGGAATCAGGCGTTGAGGATGCGGCGTGCATCGGCGGCATCGCGGTGCATCTGCGCGGTGAGCGCATCGAGCGTCGCGAAGCGCTCCTCGTCACGCAGCCGTGCCACGAACTCCACTTCGATCTCGCGACCATACAGGTCACCGTCGTAATCGAACACGTGCGCCTCGAGCAGCGCCTCGGTACCACCGATCGTCGGGCGGGTGCCGAGGCTCGCCACACCGGCGCGCGCTGCCCCGGCCACGCCGTGCACCTGGACAGCGAAGATCCCCGCGACCGGGGCGCGCCGACGCTCGAGCGGCACGTTGGCGGTGGGGAAACCCAGCTGCGCGCCGAGCCGCCGGCCCGGCTGCACGCGGCCGCGCATCGACCAGGGCCGGCCCAGCCAGCGCCGCGCCCGCTCGAAATCACCGCTCGCCAGCGCCGCCCGCACCCCGCTGCTGCTGATGCGCTCGCCGTCGAGGGTGATGGCCGGCAGCACATCGACCTCAAAACCGAGCCGCCGGCCCGCTTCGACCAGGATCGGCGCCGTCGCCTCGCCGCGCCGGGCGAAGCGGAAATCGTGTCCGACCACCACGACCGCCGGGGCGAGCTCGCGCGCCAGCAGCTGCGCGAAGTCCTCGGCGCAGAGGTTACGCAGCGCCTCACCGAAGCGCAGCAGCCACAGGTAGTCGAGGCCGAGCGGCTCGAGGATCCGCCAGCGCTCGCGCAGACTCGTGAGGCGCGCCGGGGGATCCCCTGGCGCGAGGTACTCGCGCGGGGTGGGCTCGAAGGTGAGCAGTACCGTTGCTGTCCCGAGGCGCGTCGCGCGCTCCCTCGTGCGCGCGAGAAGTGCCTGGTGGCCGAGATGAATCCCATCGTAGGTGCCGATGGTCACGGCGCAGCCCGCGGCGCGTCCGCGCAGCCCCGTCCAGCCTCGAATCAGCCGCATGATCGATCGCGCGACATGATCGTTAACTGCTTGATCCTGAGGGATTAATATGCATGCAACCTGCCCGTGACATCCTGCAGTCGGGCAGTTTATGTGAATGCGCCGCACAGCGCGCGCCGGAGGCGCCGGCTGCGTTTGACAAGCCCCTGGCCGATGAGCAGACTACCCGACCCCGAGACCGGGGACGTATCCGAAAACGGAGATTTCGTGGCCAATACCAAGTCCGCCGAGAAAGCTGCACAACAGGCCGAGAAGCATCGCACGCGTAATGTTGCGTTGCGATCGCGCATGCGCACGGCCGTGCGCGGGGTGACTGCAGCGATCGCCAGCGGTAACAAGGAGGAGGCCCGGCTGAGCTACCAGAAGGCGGTCCCCGTGATCGACTCGCTGGTCAGCAAGCAGATCGTCCACCGCAACAAGGCGGCGCGGCACAAGAGTCGTCTGGCGGCTCGCATCCGCGCGATGAATTGAGGTTGGCAATGAAGGACCTGGCAATGAAGGACAACAAGGCGCGCGTTCCCGTCGCCGTGATTCCGATCCCCCTCAAGTTGCGTCCGGCCGCGCGCCGGCAGCACCTGCTCGAGATGATGCGCGCTCGCGTGCCGCTCGATCGTGCTCCTCCAAAAACCTCATAACCGCCTCGCACAACGATCTCGTCCCCTCGCCCGTCGCTCCTGATACCAGGAAGTGCGGGCCGCGGTAACGCAGCCGCCGCACGATGCTGGCGCCGCGTTTCTCTGCCTCGGGTGCCGGCAGCAGGTCGCGCTTGTTGAGCACGAGCCAGCGCGGCTTCATCGCCAGCTCGCGGCTGAACTTCTTCAGCTCGCCGACGATGGCGCGCGCATCGCGCACCGGGTCGGCCTCGGGATCGAGAGGCGCGATGTCGACGAGATGCAGCAACAGCCGCGTGCGCTGCAGGTGCCGCAGGAAACGCACCCCGAGCCCGGCACCCTCCGCCGCCCCCTCGATGAGCCCGGGGATGTCGGCCATCACGAAGCTGCGGTGCTCGCCGACCGCCACGACACCGAGGTTCGGATGCAGTGTCGTGAACGGATAGTCCGCGACTTTCGGGCGCGCGGCCGAGACCGCGCGGATCAGCGTCGACTTGCCGGCGTTCGGCAGACCCAGGAGCCCGACGTCCGCGATCACCCGCAGCTCGAGCTCCAGCGAGCGCTTCTCTCCGGGCAGTCCCGGACCGAACTGGCGCGGTGAGCGATTGGTGCTCGATTTGAAGCGCTGGTTGCCCCAGCCGCCCTTGCCGCCGCGTGCCACCAGCAGCTCCTCGCCATCGCGCGTGAGGTCCCCGAGCGACTCCTCGGTATCGGCATCGCGCACTACCGTGCCGATCGGCACGGGTACGTAGAGGTCCGCGCCGCTGCGTCCGGTGCAGTCGTTGCCGCTGCCGGGCTCGCCGTGGGCGGCCTTGAAGGTGCGCTCGATGCGAAAATCCGCGAGCGTGTTGATCCCCGAGGCTGCGCGCAGGTACACGCTGCCGCCGTGGCCGCCGTCGCCGCCGTCGGGACCCCCGAAGGGGACGAACTTCTCGCGCCGGAAGCTCGTGCTGCCACGCCCGCCGTTGCCGGCCTGCACGCGTGCCTTCGCCTCATCGACGAACTTCATCCCGTAACTCTACTGCATCTCACGGCAGCGGCCGGGGTGTACCGCCCGCGGTGCCGCGGGCGCCGCCGCGGTGCCGCCGTTACAAAAGAAAAACCCCGGTGCGTGCCGGGGTTTCTCGGTGAGCGCCGCGGACACTCCGCGTCGTCAGGCCTTCTCGGGCAGCACGCTCACGTACATGTGCTGCGCGATGCCCTTTTTCTGGAAATGCACCTTGCCGGTCACCCGCGCGAACAATGTGTGATCGCTTCCCACACCGACATTCGAGCCGGCGCGCACCCGCGTGCCGCGCTGACGCACGATGATGTTGCCGGCCAGTACGTGCTCGCCGCCGAAGCGCTTAACGCCCAGTCGCTTTGAATGAGAGTCGCGGCCGTTCTTGGTACTGCCGCCCGCCTTTTTGTGTGCCATGAGTTACCGCCTGCCGAGATCGTGCCGTTTAGCCCGCGCTGATGTCGGTCACCCTGACTTCAGTGAACATCTGCCGGTGGTTCTTC
>DASQRV010000352.1:0-3464 GCA_035642735.1 Steroidobacteraceae bacterium | reverse complement strand
GCGCGCCGGGCTCGATCGGCCAGCGCCAGACCCCGGGACGCGTGTTCAAGGGGCGGCGCATGTCTGGCCACATGGGTGTCGTGCGGCGCACGACCGAGAACCTGCGGGTGGTGCAGGTCGATCTCGAGCGGAACCTGTTGCTCATTCGCGGTGCGGTTCCCGGCGCCGAGGGCGGGCAGGTGATCGTGCGCGGATCCCTCAAGGCCGCGCGCCGTGCGAACCGCAAGGCCACCGCGCCCACCAAGGCGGGCTCGCCTGCCTCGAAAGATCCGGCCAAAGCGGGCAAGAAATGAAACTCAAGTCAGTCAACGGCGAGAGCACGCTGCAGGTGTCGGAGGCAGCGTTCGGACACAAATTCAACGAAGCGCTGGTACACCAGGTGCTGACCGCGTACCGCAACGCCGCCCGCGCCGGCACCAAGGCACAGAAGTCGCGCGCAGAAGTGCGCGGCGGCGGCCGCAAGCCCCACGCGCAGAAGGGCACCGGCCAGGCGCGCGCCGGATCGAGTCGCTCGCCCATCTGGGTCGGCGGCGGCAGGACCTTCGCCGCCAAGCCGCGCGATTTCGCGCAGAAGGTGAACCGCAAGATGTATCGCGGCGCCATCCGCGCGATGCTCTCGGAGCTCGCCCGCACCGAGCGACTGCTGGTCACGGATGCCATTCCGCTGTCGGCCGGCAAGACCAAGCTGCTCGCGAACCAGCTGAAGGCCTGGTCGCTCACCTCCGTGCTGATCGTGGTCGAGGCGAGTGACGAGAAGCTCTACCTTGCCGCGCGCAACCTGCCGCACGTCGAAGTCATCGAAGTGCCGGCCCTGAATCCGCTGGCGCTCGCCGCCCATGACAAGGTGTTGATGACGGTCGGGGCCGTGAAGCTGATCGAGGAGCGCCTGCAGTGAATCGCGAGCAACTGATGAGCGTACTGATCGCTCCGCACGTGACCGAGAAGACCTCGCTCGCCATGCAGAACCACAACCAGTACACGTTCCGCGTGCGGCGTGAGGCCAGCAAGACCGATATCCGCAAGGCCATCGAGCTGATGTTCGATGTGAAGGTCACGGGCGTGCAGGTGGTGAACGAGCCGGGCAAGGTGCGCCGTTTCGGCCGCACCGTAGGGCGCACGCAGGACTGGAAGAAGGCTTACGTGAGCCTCAGCCCGGGTCAGACGATCGATTACGAAGCCCGCGCCAAGACCTGACAGGACGCACGCTCATGGCTCTCATCAAGTACAAGCCGCGAACCCCGGGCACGCGCGCGGTGGTCAAGGTCGACCGCTCGCACCTCCACAAGGGTGGCCCGCGCCTCGAGCTCACCGCCCACCAGAGCAAGACCGGCGGGCGCAACCACTTCGGCCGCATCACCACGCGCCACCACGGCGGCGGCACGCGGCAGAAGTACCGCATCATCGACTTCAAGCGCGACAAGGACGGTATCACCGGGACCGTCGAGCGCCTGGAGTACGACCCGAGCCGCACGGGCCACATCGCCCTCATCAAGTACCCCGATGGCGATTGGCGCTACATCCTCGCTGCCAAGGGAATGAAGGCGGGCGATGAAGTGCGCTCGGGGGCCGATGCGCCGATCAAGTCCGGCAACGCCATGTCGCTGCGCCACGTCCCGGTGGGCTCGCTCATCCACAACGTGGAGATGAAGCCCGGCCGCGGCGGGCAGCTGGCACGCAGCGCCGGTTCCTCGG
The DNA here is from genome assembly GCA_035642735.1 of Steroidobacteraceae bacterium. GTDB lineage: Bacteria > Pseudomonadota > Gammaproteobacteria > Steroidobacterales > Steroidobacteraceae > 13-2-20CM-66-19. The sequence continues at coordinate 1,772 of DASQRV010000352.1, read as the reverse complement.
TGTCCTTCACCGCGCGCGAGGGCATCTACGCCTACCTGCGCCTGAAGTCCGGGGAGACGCGCAAGGTGCACATCGACTGCCGTGCCACGATCGGCGAGGTGGGGAACGATGAGCACAACCTGCGCAGCTACGGCAAGGCGGGCGCCAAGCGCTGGAAGGGCGTGCGTCCGACGGTGCGCGGTCTCGCCATGAACCCGGTCGATCACCCGCACGGCGGCGGTGAGGGCAAGTCCGGTCAGGGCAATCCGCACCCGGTGTCGCCGTGGGGCTGGAACACCAAGGGACTGAAGACCCGTCACAACAAGCGCACGGACAACATGATCGTCCAGCGTCGCAAGAACCGCATTCGCTGATCGAGAGGCGTCGAGACCCTATGCCACGTTCACTGAAGAAAGGCCCGTTCGTCGATCTGCACCTCGCCAAGAAGGTGCAGACGGCCTCCGCCAAGAACGATCGCAAACCCATCAAGACCTGGTCGCGCCGCTCCATGGTGGTGCCGGATATGGTGGGACTCACCATTGCCGTGCACAACGGCCGCCAGCACATCCCGGTGCTCGTCACCGAGAACATGGTCGGTCACAAGCTCGGCGAGTTCGCTCCGACGCGCACCTTCAAGGCGCACTCGGGCGACCGCAAGGTGGCGGCAGCCGCCACCTGAAGGTGCCGGAGACACGACATGCAGGTGACTTCCAAACTCCGTTACGCGCGTATCTCGCCGCAGAAGTGCCGCCTGGTGGCCGATGTGGTGCGCGGCCAGAGCGTCGGCAACGCCATCGCGACCCTGAAGTTCATGCCCAAGAAGGGCGCCGCGCTCGTGCGCAAGGTACTCGAGTCCGCGGTCGCCAACGCCGAGCACGATCACGGCGCCGACATCGACGAGCTGAAGGTGTCGGTGATCCACGTCGATGCCGCCCCGATGCTCAAGCGCTTCGCCGCACGCGCCAAGGGACGCGGCACGCGCATCGTCAAGCGCAACAGTCACATCACCGTCAGCGTCAGCGACGGCAAGAAGGATTAACGCATGGGTCAGAAAGTCAATCCGCTGGGCATGCGCCTCGGCATCACCCGTGACTGGACCAGCCGCTGGTATGCCGGCAAGAAGCAGTTCCCGGTGCACATACACACCGATTTCCGCGTGCGCGAGTTTCTCAAGGAGAAGCTCAAGGAAGCGTCCGTCAGCCGCATCATGATCGAGCGCGCCGCGAAGAAGGTGAACATCACGATCCAGACCGCGCGCCCCGGCATCGTCATCGGCAAGAAGGGCGAAGACATCGAGAAGCTGCGCCAGGAGACTGCTGCGCTGCTCGGCATGAGCGTGAACGACGTGCGCCTCAACATCGCCGAGATCAGAAAGCCCGAGCTCGATGCGCAGCTGGTCGCGGACTCCGTCGCGCAGCAGATCGAAAAGCGCGTCATGTTCCGCCGCGCCATGAAGCGCGCGGTGATGAGCACCATGCGCAGCGGCGCCCTCGGAGTGAAGGTGCGCGTCTCGGGGCGCCTCAACGGCTCGGAGATCGCGCGCACCGAGTGGTACCGCGAGGGACGCATCCCGCTGCATACCTTCCGCGCCGACATCGACTACGGCCTCTCCGAATCGCGCACCACCTACGGCGTCATCGGCGTCAAGGTGTGGATCTTCAAGGGCGAGGTGTTCGACAAGAGCGATCTCGAGAAGACTGCCGCCGAAGGCGAGAGCGCTCCGGCGGCCGCTGCCGCCCCCGCCGCGGCCGCTGCCGCCCCTGCCGCGGCTGTTGCCGCCCCTGCCGCGGCCG
>DASQRV010000351.1:0-6208 GCA_035642735.1 Steroidobacteraceae bacterium | reverse complement strand
AGGCCGCCCGCAACATGTTCCTCAATCTCGACAAGACCTACCGGCGCAAGCTCCAGGAGACCTTCGTCACCTACCGCATGGAGCACGAGTTCACGAAGCCGGAGATCTTCGGGCTGTACCTGAACGTCATCTTCTTCGGCCAGCGCTCCTACGGCGTCGCCGCCGCCGCCGAAGCGTTCTTCGGCAAGACCCTCGATAAGCTCGACGTCGCCGAGGCCGCCACCATCGCCGGAGTCCCGAAAGCGCCCTCGCGCTACAACCCGATCGTCGACCCGGAGCTCGCGACACAGCGCCGCGCCTACGTGCTGCGACGCATGCGCGAGCTCGGTTACATCGATGCCGCGACCGCCGAAGCGGCCAACAAGGAGCCGATGGCAGCGCGCGCCCACGCACCGCTTTACGAAGTGGAAGCACCCTACGTGGCGGAGATGGCGCGGCTCGAGCTGCGGCAGCGCTTCGGTCCGAGCGCCGAGAGCACCGGTTACAAGGTGTATACGACCATCGATGGCCGGCTGCAGACCGGCGCCAACCGCGCGGTGCGGGTCGGGCTCATCGAGTACGACCGCCGCCACGGCTGGCGGGGGCCCGCCGGTCACGTCGAGCTGCCCGCACACGGCGAGCCCGATTACGACGACCTCGTCGACGAGTACTCCGCCATCGGCAATCTCGCCCCGGCGGTCGTGACCGATGTGGCCGAGAAGACCGTGCGCGCCTGGGTGAAGTCCCTCGGCATGGTGGAGATCGACTGGGATGGACTGTCGTGGGCGCGGCGCGAGCTGAAGAACGAAGCCGTCGGCACCGCCCCGAAGGACGCGAAGCAGGTCCTCGCCCGCGGGGATGTGATCTACGTGGTGGCCGACAACGCCGGTCACGCCCAGCTGGCGCAGATCCCGGAAGCGCAGAGCGCGCTGGTGGCGCTCGATCCGAACGATGGCAGCATCGTCGCGCTGGTCGGCGGCTTCGACTACTTCACGAACAAGTACAACCGCGTCACCCAGGCGCGGCGGCTGCCCGGCTCCGGGTTCAAGCCGTTCCTCTATTCGGCGGCGCTCGAGCACGGCCTCACCCCCGCCACCGTGCTGCTCGATGCGCCCATTGTGCTCGAGGGCGTCTCGCGCGAGGACGAATGGCGCCCGGAGAACTCGACGCGTGAGTTCGGCGGCCCGACGCGCCTGCGCGAGGCGCTGGTGCGCTCGCGCAACCTGGTGTCGATCCGCGTGCTGAAGGACATCGGTGTACAGACCGCGATCGACTACATCAGCCGCTTCGGCTTCGACCCGAAGACCATGCCGCACGATCTCACCCTCGCCCTCGGCACACTCGAGGCCACCCCGCTCGATGTCGCCGACGGCTACGCGGTGTTCGCCAACGGTGGTTACAAGGTCGCACCTTATTTCATCGACCGCATCGAGGACGCGAGCGGCAAGGTGGTGTACCGCGCGAGCCCGCGCATGGCCTGCCCGCAGTGCGATGAGGGCGATGCCACTCCGGGCACCCGGGCGCAGCCGCTGCGGGTCTCGGCGCCCCAGGGCTCCGGCGCGGGCGCGGATGCCTCGCCCGCGGTCTCGCGCGGGGAGCCGGCGCCGCTGCCCGAGTCACAGACCGCCCCGCGCGTGATCAGCGCGCAGAACGCCTACCTCATGACCGACATGATGTCGGACGTCATCAAGCGCGGTACCGGGCGGCGCGCCCTGGCGCTCGGGCGCAGCGACATCGCCGGCAAGACCGGCACGACCAATGAGGCCAAGGACACCTGGTTCAATGGCTTCACCCGCAATCTCGTCGCCACCGTGTGGGTCGGATTCGACCAGGAGCGCACGCTCGGGGAAGCCGAGGAAGGCGCGCGTACGGCGCTTCCCATCTGGATCCAGTTCATGCGCGAGGCGTTGCAGGGGGTCCCCGAGCAGCGCCGCGAGATGCCCGATGGCCTCGTGACCTTGCGCATCTCGCCCGCGACCGGCACGCTCGTGAGCGCCGAGAATCCCGAGGGCGTCCCCGAGCTCTTCCTGGTAAACCACCTGCCCTCCGCGGAACAGGCCGGCAACCTGGCGCAGGGACCGGAGAGCCCGGCGAGCAGCGAGCCGATCTTCTGAAGGCGAGAGCCACGTGAAGCGACACCCGACGCGCGGCGACAACCTGCGGCGCGCGCTGGCGCAGGAAGCCGCGCGCATCATGGCCGAGCACGGCATCCGCGACTTCCTCGTCGCCAAGCGCAAGGCCGCCGAGCGCTTCGGCGTGGCCGACGGCGCGGCGCTGCTGCCAAAGAACAGCGAGATCGAGAGCGCGCTCGCCGAGTACCAGCGGCTCTTCGGCGGCGAATCGCACCTCACGGCGCTGCATGCGCAGCGGCGCGCCGCGCTCTCCGCGATGCGCTACCTCAACGAGTTCTCGCCGCGCCTGGTCGGGGCGGTGCTCTCGGGCACCACCACGCTGCACTCGGAGGTGCAGCTGCACCTGTTCGCCGACCGCGCGGAGTCCGTGGCGCTGAAGCTCCTCGATCAGGGTATCCCGCACGAGGTGACCGAGAAGCGCGTGCGTTTCAACGCCGAGCAGGTGCGCGCCTTTCCCGGGGTGCGCTTCGAGATCGACGCCCAGCCGATCGAGGCCACGGTGTTTCCGCCCGACGGCATCCGCCAGGCGCCCGTGAGTCCGGTCGACGGGCGCCCGATGCGCCGCGCCAGCGCCTTCGAGGTGGAGGCGCTGCTGCAGCAGCAATGACGGCAGAGGCGAATTCATCGTAGTGTGTCGGCGCGGACGTCGGGCACGCGCACTGGGAGGGCAGGATGAACAGCGGTTCGAACGGCAGACGGTTCGGTGCGGCGGCCTGGCTCGCCGCCGCGACGCTGGTGGCGGGCGCTTCTGCGGTCTGCGCGGAAGAGCACGCACACTGGAGCTACTCGGGAGCGACGGGCCCTGAGCACTGGGCGAGCGAGGATACGGCGTACGCGACCTGCGGCAGCGGCAAGCATCAGTCGCCGATCGACATCGAGAAGACGGCCGTCGCGTCGCTCCCGCCGATCGAGTTCGCGTATCGACCCATTCCGTTGACGGTCACCGACACCGGGCATTCCTTCCAGGTGAACGTCCCGCCCGGGAGTGGTGGCATCACCGTCGGCGCCGATCATTACGATCTGGTGCAGTTTCACTTTCACCGGCCGAGCGAGGAAGAGATCCACGGGCACCGGGAGTCGATGGTCGTTCATCTGGTGCACAAGAACGCCGGTGGCGACCTCGCCGTGGTGGCCGTGCTGGTTCACACCGGCGAGCCGAACGCGTTCCTCAAAGCGGTCTTCGACCATTTCCCGCCCCAGGGGACGAGCGAGACGAAGGTGTCGGGCACTACCCTGAACCTCGGCGAGTTCCTGCCGCAGCAGCACGGTTACTACACCTTCGACGGGTCGCTCACGACGCCGCCGTGTACCGAGCACGTGCGCTGGTTCGTACTGAAGTCCCCGGTGCAGGCCTCGGCGGCACAGGTGCAGCAGTTCGCGGCGCGCTATCCGCACGATGCCCGCCCGGTGCAGGCCCTGAACGACCGCTCGGTCAAGGAGACGCGCGACTAGCGGGCCGCCGCGGGATTTCGCGGGGTGCCTTAGCGGGGTGCTTTAGCGCTGCAGCGGCAGCAAACGCCGCGGCAGCGAGCGGGGTCCCCGGGAAATTGCGCGTCTTGCTGAGCGGTGTTCGCTCACCGGGACGCCGAGCGCAATTTCCTGGGGTGCCTGAGCGCGTGCGGCGCGCCTCAGGCGCGCTTGCCGATCGGGAGGTAGTCGCGCCGCTGCGCGCCGGTGTACAGCTGTCGCGGCCGCCCGATCCGCATGTGCGGATCGGAGATCATCTCCTGCCAGTGGGCGACCCAGCCCACGGTGCGCGCGACGGCGAACATCACCGTGAACATCGAGCGCGGAATGCCGATGGCGCTGTAGATGACGCCCGAATAGAAATCGACGTTCGGGTAGAGCTTGCGGCTGATGAAGTACTCGTCCTTGAGGGCGATCTCCTCCAGACGCAGCGCGAGCTCGAGCAGCGGGTTGTCGCCGCGCCCGAGCGCCGCGAGTACCTTGTGGGTCATCTCGCGGATGATCTTGGCGCGCGGATCGAAGTTCTTGTAGACGCGATGGCCGAAGCCCATGAGCCGGAAGTGGCTGGACTTGTCCTTGGACATCGCCAGGTATTTCGGGATGTTGTCGACGGTGCCGATCTGCTCGAGCATCGCGAGCACCGCCTCGTTGGCGCCGCCGTGCGCCGGTCCCCAGAGCGCCGACACCCCGGCGGAGATCGCGGCGTAGGGGTTCGCTCCGGTGCTGCCGGCCAGGCGCACGGTGGAGGTGCTGGCGTTCTGCTCGTGGTCGGCGTGCAACACGAACAGCAGATCGAGCGCCTTGGCCGCGATGGGGTCGACCTTGTACGGCTCACACGGCACCGCGAACAGCATGTTGAGCAGGTTCGCCGCGTAATCCAGGTCGTTGCGCGGGTAGATGAACGGCTGGCCGAGGGAGTGCTTGTGGGCCGCAGCAGCGATGGTGGGAATCTTGGCGATGATGCGGTGCGCGAAGATCTCCCGATGCCGCGGGTTATGGATGTCCATGGTGTCGTGATAGAAGGCCGCCATCGAGGCGACGACACCCGAGACCATGGCCATCGGATGGGCGTTGTAGTGGAAGCCGTCGAAGAACTCCAGCAACGACTCGTTGATCATGGTGTGATAACGGAGGTTGCTGGTGAACTCGGCCAGCTGTTTCGTCGTCGGCAGCTCACCCATCAGCAGCAGGTACGCCACCTCCACGAAGGAGCTCTTCTCCGCGAGCTGCTCGATCGGGTAACCGCGGTACAGCAGCACGCCGGCATCCCCGTCGATGTAGGTGATGCGGCTCTCGGTCGCAGCCGTCATCCCGAAGCCGGGATCGTAGGTGAACACATCGAGTTCGGGCTGCAGGTGGGTGATATCGAGGCCCGCCGGGCCGATCGTGCCCTGGCGCACCGGCAGGTGGGCGCTGCGACCGCTGGCCGTGTCGGTGAGCTCGAAGGTCTTCGCGGTCTTATCGTTCATCGCTGCCGGCGCTGGTCCGTGTGGCCGCGGCGCTTTGAGGGCGCGCGCAGATCGATCAAAAAAAGACTGACATGGTCCGCGCGCCGAATCAAGGCGCGGCGCCAGCCTACTCGCGGGTAAAGAGCGGCACGCGGCGCCCGGTCAACCGCGCGCGCCAGCGCACATCACGGCCACTGCCGGCGGTGCGCAATCCTCGGTCTTCGTCTTCGCGGTGGAGGAGGTTTGCTCGGAAGCGGGGCGCGTTACTTGGCGCCCGTGGCGCTCGCGTACTTGCGGCGGAACTTGTCCACGCGGCCGGCGGTGTCGACGATCTTCTGCTTGCCCGTATAAAAAGGATGGCAGTTCGAGCACACCTCGATCTGCAGATCGTGCCCGAGCGTCGAGCTCGTCTTGAACGAGTTGCCGCACGTGCAGGTGACGGTGATCTCTTTGTACTCGGGGTGAATCGACGCTTTCATGACAGACTCGGGGTTCGGAGTGGGCTCATCCCTAAGTGGGGCGGCGCGCACGCAAGTTAAAGGGCGCGCGAGTTTAGCGGCAGTGGCGCGTCCGCTCAAGCGCCCCGCGGCCGCGGTCCCGGGGGATGGTTTCCTTATCCACAGAAGCTGTGGACAACTCTGTGGATGATTGATCACGCGGGCAGGCGATTTCGCGGCCAGATTGCATAATTGTTACCTTGATCAAAAAATGACCAGGTAATTTTCACCTGTAAGCTCAGTAGCTTATAGCAAGCTCATCGAGCGGCTTAGCCGATATGACGCGTAATTTGCTCATTCTCCGACGTGGCCCCGGGCGCCTGTGAATAAAGGTCTTTCAGGCGGTCGCGGGAACCTCGGGCGTGGCCATTGACAACGCAGAAGCACCGGAATTCTTGGGTGTTTCCGGCAGAAATCCGAGCAGCAGATCGTTGAGGAATCGCAGCCCGCGGGCACTCGGCCGATAGCCGCCCGCCGTGCGTGACAGTAGCCCGGCATCGAGCGCCGCACGTACGGCAGCGTCCACGACCTGCCAGGCGAGTCCGGTACGCGCGACGAAGGTCGCTTCCTCGAAACCTGCGGTCAGACGCAGCGCATTCAACATGAATTCGAACGGCAGCTCCGCGGCGAGGATCTCCCGCTGCGCGAGCGCTCCGTCGGCCGCGGCGAGGTAGCGGCGCGGCTC
>DASQRV010000350.1:0-2680 GCA_035642735.1 Steroidobacteraceae bacterium | reverse complement strand
GCGAGTCTACTCCCATCGATTTTCGAAAGCGTGCAGGGTCTTTGGCGCGGCGATTGAACTGTCGCCCCGAGGCGACGGCTCGGCTCTACGTCGGCCCCTTCCTACGCCCAACACCGCGGAGTTTGGCGTTGTCGTGCGTGGCGGTCTCAGCCCTGATTTCATGGCAAATCTGAGCCCCTGGACCCCCGGAGTGCAAAGAATTCTTTATTTTGTTCCCGCTCCGATCGGTAACTTCGCGGCATGCGTGTATCTTGCGTAACGTGGAGCCTGGCAATTCCTCGAACGAGCCGAAACCGAAACTGCTCGTCATCGACGACGACGAGGAGCTCTGCGCCATGCTCGTCGAGTACCTGGGGCCCGAAGGCTTCATCACCCGCACTGCTTCGACGGGCTATGCAGGGCTCGAGGAGCTCTCTCGCTCGAGTGTGGATCTCGTGATTCTCGATGTGATGTTGCCGCAGCTCTCGGGGTTCGAAGTCTTGCGGCGCATCCGTGCGGTGAGTCGCGTTCCGGTCATCATGCTCACCGCGCGGGGTGAAGAGGTCGACCGGGTCGTGGGCCTCGAGATGGGCGCCGACGACTACCTCGCCAAGCCTTTCAGTCCGCGCGAGCTGGTCGCGCGCATCCGCGCCGTCATGCGTCGCGTGCCCGGGGAAGGAGCGGCCGCCGGCAGCCTGATCGTCTGGGGTCCGTTGCGTCTCGATTTGCGCGCGCACCGCGCGCAGGCCGGCGAGCGCGACCTCGAGCTCACCTCGGCTGAGCTGCGGATCCTCGAACTGCTGGTACGCGCCGACACGCGCACCGTGACGCGCGATGAGCTCATGGAGCAAGCGCTCGGGCGCCGGCTCCTGCCGACCGACCGCAGCCTCGATACGCACGTCTCGAACCTGCGGCGCAAGATTGCGCGCTGCACCGACCAGGTGAACGTGCAGAGCGTGCGCGGCGCGGGCTACGCGCTCACGCTGCTCGCCCCCCGCGCCGTGTCCGCCGCGCCCTCGGACTGAGCATGCACTCGCTGTACTGGCGCATCTTCTTCGCCTTCTGGGCGGCGCTCGCCCTCATCCTCGTGGGGACGGTCACCGTCGCCGTCAATGCGACTGCCCACCGCACGGACCGACCCTGGATACAACGGGGTCAGCTGTATGCGCAGGCTGCGCGGGCATTCGAATCCGGCGGAGCTCCGGCGGTCGAGAACTGGCTGCAGGCGCTGCCCGCCGAGCCTTTCAGCCGCACGTTCGTCGTCGGCCCCGACGGGCGGGAAGTCCTGGGACGACCGCTGCCGCGTACCCTCGCCGCATTGCCCGACTCCGAACGCGGCGCCACCACGCGTTCTGGCACCGCACCCGGCGCCATTGCTCCCATCGGAGGGGCGCTGGTCCTCGTGGCCCCCGGGGGCGGCACCTATCACGTGGTCGTCGGGCCGGTGCGTGACAGCCCGCGCCTGTTCGGGGAGCTCGAGCAGCCAGGCGTGCCGCTCGCGATACTCGCAATCGCGCTCGCGGCGAGCGCCGGCGTCTGTTACCTACTCGCGCGCTACCTTGCTGCACCGGTGGATCGCCTGCGGCTCGCGACCCGACAGATGGCTGCCGGTGACCTCGACGTGCGGGTGCTCCCCGCGCTGCGGGGCCGGCAGGATGATCTCGGGCTGCTCGCGGCCGACCTCGACGCCATGGCTCAGCGGCTGCGGCAGCTGCTCGAAGCCAAACAGCAGCTGCTGCGGGACGTCTCGCACGAGCTGCGTTCCCCGCTCACGCGGCTGCAGCTCGCCTTGTCGCTGGCGCGGCGCGAGCCCAGCAGCGCCGACCGCTATCTGGCGCGCGTCGCATGCGAAGCCGACCGCCTCGAGCAGCTCATCGCCCGCATCCTGAAGCTGGTGCGTCTCGAGCGCCCGGCCGGCGCACCCATCGAGCAGCGCAGCCTCGACATCGGCGAGCTGCTGCACAACATCGCCTCCGATGTGGCCATCGAGGCTGACGCCCGCGGCTGTCTCGTCAACGTGCAGGCGGCCGAGCGCCTGCTGGTCCGCGGGGACCTCGAGCTGCTGCGCAGTGCGTTCGAGAACGTCATTCGCAACGCCGTGCGCTTCAGCCCCGAAGGCGGAGTCGTGGTGGTGAGTGCGCGTCACTCGGCCGAGCGCGACCTGGGTGAGACCGTCGAGATCGCCGTGCATGACTCCGGTCCCGGAGTGCCGGAAAAGGAGCTGGGCCTGATCTTCGAGCCCTTCTACCGGGTGGACGCTGCGCGCGCACACCAGGGCGCGGCGGGGGAGGGACTCGGCCTTGCCATCGCCGCGCGCGCCCTGACCGCACACGGGGGTGCGATCAGCGCACGCAACATGCCGGGCGGTGGCCTCGCTGTGGTGGTGACTCTGCCGCTCTGCGATACGGAAGCTCAGCCGACGAGCCTCCCCGGTGCGCTGCCCGATGTGATCTCGGCTTCGCCGGGCGCATAAACGCGAACGGCTCCCACGCGGGAGCCGTCCGGTAATCCAGGCCGCGCGAGCGGCCTTCAATTCAGTGCGTCAGTCTTTTCGCCGGCGCCGTGCGAGACCCAATCCACCCAGCCCCAGAGCCAGCAGTCCCAAGGTGGCCGGTTCAGGGACCGACGTCGGCGCAGCGGCCTGATCGCGAGTTACCCCTTTCCAACTCGTCTGCTCCTTGTCGTGGTTTGATGCTATGAC
>DASQRV010000349.1:0-3941 GCA_035642735.1 Steroidobacteraceae bacterium | reverse complement strand
TTCGACGGGCGCGAATTCTATTTCATGGAGATGAACACGCGCCTCCAGGTCGAGCACACGGTCACCGAGGCGATCACCGGGCTCGATCTGGTCGAGTGGCAACTGCGCGTCGCAGCGGGCGAGCGCTTGCCCCTCGCGCAGCAGGACGTGCGTCTCACGGGTCACGCGATCGAGGCGCGGGTGAATGCCGAAGACCCGGCACGCGGCTTTCTGCCGAGCGCCGGGCGCCTGGCGCTCCTCGAGTGGCCGGTCATGGAGTCGGTGCGCGTCGATGCCGGATTCGGCACAGGCGATACGGTGCCCGACAACTACGACTCACTCCTCGGCAAGGTGATCGCCTGGGCACCCACCCGCGATCAGGCCGCGGCGAGCCTCGCGTCGGCGCTGACGCACACCTACTGTGCCGGTATTGCCAGCAACGAGCACTGGCTGGCGCGCATCCTGCGCGCGCCGGTTTTTCTCGAGGTGCGGCACAACATTGCGCTGCTCGATGAGCACCTCAGCGATTTTGCCCCGCCGCAAGCCGTGGCGCCCCCGGCCCTGATCCTCGCCGCCGTGGCAGCGCGCACCGCCACGACGGCGCTCGCTGCCAATGCCGACTCCGCGGCGCCCGCCACAGCCACGTCGATCTCCGCGAGTCCGTGGGCGCAGCGCGATGGCTTCACGCCAAACCTGCACGCGCCCATCGCCTGCCGCTTCTCCTGGGGTGGGCATCACCACGCCGTGGAGCTCGAGTACGCGCAGGGTCGTCCGGCGGCGGCGACGGTCAGCGCCGGGGCCCGGTGCCCGCTCAGCGGAGTGCAGATCGATCGCGACACGGTGGCGGCACACATCGCCGGACGGCGCTATCACGCGCGCTACCGCATCGTCGGCACGCACGTGCACCTGTGGCTCGAGGATGAAGCGTACGACTTGCTGCTCGATGATCCGCGCGCCCACGAGTTCCACGCCACCGCGGCGGTCGGGGGGCTCACGACGCCGCTCCCGGGGGTGGTGGTCTCCGTCCCGGTGACGGTGGGGTCGAAGGTGAAAGCCGGCGACGTGCTCATGGTGATCGAGGCAATGAAAATGGAGCACGCCATCACCGCGCCGCACGCGGGCACGGTGAAGTCCATCCACTTCTCCCGCGGTGAGCGCGTCCCGGAGGAAAGCGAGTTGCTCGAGCTCGCGGCGGACTCGCCGCCGGCGGATGGTCGGTAGTTACTTCGCCTTAGGTTTCAGCGCGGTTGCCGACGGCGCCGCCTTCGCCGCGGCACGTTCGCTTCGCACTCGTGCGATCAGCTCATCGGTGTTGGTGAGAAGATCGTTGAAACCCTGCGCCTCATTCTCCGAGCCGGACACGAGCGCCACGTAACGACCGTCGACCGCGAGTGCCGGGACGCCACCGATTCTGAAGTCTTCCGCCATCCTGTCGGCCTGGAACGTCTGCGCGTTGATACCGAGCGAGGTGTAGGCCGCGGCGAACTGGTCGGCATTACCTCCGTTGTGGCCCACCCAGTCGGCGATGCTCGATTCATCGAACAGCGGCTTGCGCTCCTCGTGGATGGCGTGAAACAGCGGAGCATCGAGTCGCGCAAGATCGCCGGTGGACTCGAGCGAGTAGTAGGCGCGCTGCAGGTTGACCCAGGCGTCCCGGCCGAAGCCGACCGGCACGCGGCGCAAGACCACATCCGGCGGCAGCTTCGCGACCCACGCGCTCAGCAGCGGATAGAAGTGGGCGCAATGCGGACAGCCGTAGGAGAAGAACTCGACGACCTCGATCTTGTCGCGCTGGCGGGTCGGCTGCGGTGGCACTAGCGCCTGGAAGTTCTTGCCTTCCTCCAGCGCGGCGCGCGGCGCCTGAGAAAACAGCAGCAGGGTCAGCGTGCACAGGAGAAAGGAGAGGGTGCGAACAGGTGTTGGCCGCGGCAGGGCGCGGTAGCAGCTAGGCATCGAGAGTTCCTTCCAGTCAGCAGTGATCGTTGTTCAGCGCGCGGCGTGCGCGCGCGGCCCATTATTTCTCAATGACTCCGCGCCGGCATCTGGCCGCGGGCGCAGCCGCGCCGGTGCAGTCGACACGAACGGCGAGTCGCGATCGAAGAAGCGCCATGGCCGCTGCGCCCACTCGCCAGCATAGTCGACCCCGATGCGTGTCGCCCGTGCGATGCGCACCGCCGGGCGCCGCCGCGGCTCCTCGAGCCACAGCACATCGCCGCGCAGATCCGCGCCGTTCAGGCGCCGGTCGATGCGCAGCGCCCGGCACAGGAGTCCCGGTCCCCAGGTGCGCCCGGTGAGTCCTGCGAGCGGCTCGAGTGCGCGCAGCAGCACCGCCTGCGGCGCGCCGGGGGGTCCGCTGATGACATTCAGCAAGTCCCAGAAGCCGTAGATGAAGTACACGTACGCATGGCCCCGCGGGCCGAACATCACCTCGGTGCGCCGCGTGCGTCCGCGGGCGGAATGCGCGGCGAGATCGTGCGGGCCGAGGTAGGCCTCGGTCTCGACGATGCGTCCCGCACGCACCGTGCGTCCGTCATCGTGCACGAGGTGCATGCCGATCAGTGCGCGGGCAACGGTGAGCGTGCCGCGTTCGAAGAAGCTGCGCTGAGGTTTACGACGGCGACTCACCGGATCAGAGACTAACGGAATTTCAATGCAATTGGCCTAAGGTGCCACATGCAGGCGGGGTCGCCTGCTGTACAATCAAGGATGTAGGGGCCTTTTCCCGGTGACTATTCGTCGACCCGCGAGGTACATGAAGTCCCTCCAGTGGAGTTTTGCTGCCGCGACCCTCGTGTTCGCCGGCTCGGCTCATGCGAGCCTCTATCCGCTGCCCCTGGACGGCTCGGCAGTGGTCGGGCGGGACTCGAACGTCACGACGGTGTACGAGGACACGCTCCCCGACATCGCCCACCGCTACAGCCTCGGCTACTACGAAATCATCCGCGCCAATCCCGGCGTGGACGTGTGGTTGCCGGGCGCGGGCAAACAGCTGACGTTACCCGGTCGTCACATCCTGCCGGCCGGTCCCCGCGAGGGCATCGTCGTGAACCTCGCCGAGCACCGCCTGTACTATTTTCCCAAGCCCCGTCCGCACGACAAGCCGATCGTGATCACCTACCCGGTGAGCATCGGCAAGATGGACTGGCGCACGCCTCTCGGGGAGACGCACGTCATCGCCAAGATCGTTCACCCCGCCTGGTATCCGCCGGAGTCCATCCGCAAGGAACACGAGAAAAACGGCGACCCGCTGCCGAAAATGGTTGGGCCGGGTCCTGATAATCCACTCGGAGACTACGCACTGCGCCTTGCCGCCGGCCGTGGCGAGTACATGCTTCACGGAACCAACAATCCGGTGGCCGTCGGCATGGCGGTGACGCACGGCTGCATCCGGATGTACCCCGAGGACGTGGCGGCGCTTTTTGCGCTCATCCCGGTCGGCACCAAGGTGCGCCTGGTGAACGAGCCGGTGAAGGTCGCGTGGGTCGATGGCCGGCTGTTTCTCGAGGCGCATCCGCCGGTGGACGAGGAAGGACAGTCGGTCGCGCCGGATGTGCGTCAGCTGTCGCAGAAGCTTCGGCATGCGCTCGGTGGTGATACCGCTGCCGTGCACTGGGATCTGGCGCGCGCCACGCTCAGGGAAGCCAGCGGCATGCCGACACTCATCGGACTCGGGGCCGATCCGGCCGCAGCGAAGCTGCAGTCCGCTTCGACCGCCTCCGCGCGGGAGCGCTGAGCAGCCACGAAGTTTCCCGCGCGGCGCCCGGCGCGCGCCTAGCGACCCGGCGAGCCCTTCTTCCTGCGGAGCGCACTGACGACGCCCAGCACCTCCGTCGCGCGTGCGGCGAACCTCAGCGCCCCGCGAGCCCTTGCCAGCAGGAACAGTGCCTCACGCGGTCGCCGCAGCAGCAGCAGCGCCGCGACGGCGACCACCCAGGCGAGCGGATGTCGCCGCTGCGACCGCA
>DASQRV010000348.1:0-3064 GCA_035642735.1 Steroidobacteraceae bacterium | reverse complement strand
GGCACACGTGCAGCTCGGCGCGGCACTGCGGGCACTCATCGAGACGGCGCAGCGGCAGGGTGAGCGCGGCGAGCGACGCACCGCATTTCCAGCAGTCCAGGTCGTGGGCCATGGCGCTAGGTTACTCCGGCCGGCTCCCGCTGGCTCATGCCGCCGAGGCGCGGTCGTGGTCCTCACGCCGTGTGCGCTCGCGCAGGAACTTCTCCAGCACGCGCCCGGTGTGCGAGTGCTGACGGCGGCGTGCGATCTGTGCCGGGGTCCCCTGGGCGACGATGCGGCCCCCCGCATCGCCCGCCTCCGGCCCCATGTCGAGAATCCAGTCCGCCTCGGCCATGACATCGAGGTTGTGCTCCACCACGACCGCGGTGTTGCCCGCGCCGACCAATCGGTGCAGCACCTGGATCAGTTTCTCGACGTCCGCCATGTGCAACCCGACCGTCGGCTCATCGAGCACGTAGAGGGTGTGGCGCGCCCGCGGGCGCGGACCGCGGGCGATCTCATCGCGTACCTTCGCCAGCTCGGCCACGAGCTTGATGCGCTGGGCCTCGCCGCCCGAGAGAGTCGGGCTCGGCTGGCCGAGCGTCAGGTAGCCGAGGCCCACGTCCTGGAGCAGCCTGAGGGCGTGGTGGACGCGGCTATGTGCGGCAAAGAAGCCCGCCGCATCATCCACGTTCATGGCGAGCACATCGCCGATGCTGGCGTCGCGCCAGCGTACCGCGAGCGTTTCGGAGTTGAAGCGCCGCCCGCCGCACACATCACACAACACCTTGACATCGGGCAGGAAGCTCATCTCGATGGTGCGCACGCCCTGCCCCTCGCACGCATCGCAGCGGCCGCCGGCGGTGTTGAACGAGAAGCGGCTGGTGCTGTAGCCGCGCATCCGGGCCTCGGTGGTTCCCGCATAGATGCGGCGGATCTCGTCCCAGAAGCCGATGTAGGTCGCGGGGCACGAGCGCGGGGTCTTGCCGATCGGTGTCTGGTCGACCTCGAGCACGCGATCGAGCTGCTCGAGTCCCTGCAACGATTCGCAGCCGATGAGCGCGGCGGTGGCGGCGCGTCGGCGTCCGCGGCCGGCGGGAACGTTGGCGGCGAGACGCCGCCGCAGGTTGGCGTACAGCACATCGCGCGCCAGGGTCGACTTGCCCGAGCCCGAGACGCCCGTGATCACCACCAGCCGTCCGAGCGGTATCTGCACGTTACGGCCCCTGATGTTGTGCAGCGTGACCCCCGCGAGCGTCAGGCGTGCGGTGGCCGCGTTTACCGCACGGTGCGGTCGCGCCGGATGCAGCAGCGGCTCGCGCAGGAAGCGCCCGGTGGTCGAGCGCGGGTTGGCGGTCAGATCCTGCACCGTGCCGGCACCGACGAGCTCGCCGCCGCGCACGCCCGCCTCCGGACCGAGGTCGAGCACGTGATCGGCGCGACGGATGGTCTCCTCATCGTGCTCGACCACCACGAGCGTGTTGCGATGGCCGGTGAGCTCGCTGAGGGACTCGAGCAGGATCGCGTTGTCGCGCGGGTGCAGCCCGATGCTCGGCTCATCTAGCACGTAGCACACGCCTTGGAGGTTCGAGCCGAGCTGCGCCGCGAGGCGGATGCGCTGCGCCTCACCCCCCGAGAGCGTCGGTGCGGCGCGATCGAGCTGCAGGTAACCGAGCCCGACGCGCTCGAGGAACTTCAGCCGCGCGCGAATCTCGGCCAGCAGATCGCGGGCGATCGCCCGCTCGCGCGTCCCGAGCCGCAGCCGCGCGAAGAACTGCGCGCTCGCGGCGACCGAATCGGCGGCGAGCGCGGCGATCGAACGCCCACGGAAGCGTACGCTGAGCGCGGTCGGGTTGAGACGCTGCCCCTGGCAGTTACCGCAGGGCTCGGGCGTGTGCGCGTACCACTCGTTCCACCACAGCTCCTCACCGCTTTGCTGCTCGTCGAACCCGGGCATCTCGACGCCGGTGCCGTAGCAGCTCTCGCACCAGCCGTGCCGGGAATTGAACGAGAACAGCCGTGGATCGAGCTCGGCGAAGCTCTGACCGCAGGAAGGACAGGCGCGGCGCGTGGAGAAGACCGTGACACGCGTGCCCCCCTGCGGCAGCACGTGTACCAGACCCTTGCCGAAATCGAGCGCGCGCGCGAGGCCCAGGCGCGTGGCAGCCTCGTGCTTCACGCTCACATCGACCTCGGCCACCGGCAGCTCGATGGTGTGCTCGCGGAAGCGCGACAGGCGCGGCCAGGGCGAGGTCGGCAGCCGCTCGCCATCGACCCGCAGAGTGCGAAAGCCCTTCTTCGCGGCCCACCTCGCGAGGTCGGTGTAGTAGCCCTTGCGCGCGACGATGAGCGGCGCGAGCAGCGCGATGCGCCGGCCGCGGTAGTCCCGCAGCAGCCGCGCCGCGATCGATGCCGGGCTCTGCGGCTCGATGGCGGCATCGCAATCCGGGCAGTACTGCGTACCGAGCTTCACGTACAGCAGGCGCAGAAAATGATAGATCTCGGTGAGCGTCGCCACGGTGCTCTTGCGGCCACCGCGGCTGGTGCGCTGCTCGATGGCGACGGTCGGCGGGATGCCGAAGATCGCGTCGACGTCCGGGCGCGCCGCCGGCTGCACGAACTGCCGCGCATAGGCGTTGAGCGACTCGAGGTAACGGCGCTGTCCCTCATTGAAGAGGATGTCGAAGGCGAGCGTCGACTTGCCGGAGCCCGAGACACCGGTGATCACGGTGAAACGGTCGCGCGGAATCTCGACGTCGATGTTCTTGAGGTTGTGCTCGCGTGCCTTGTGGATCACCACCGCGCCCGCGCCGCGGCCGTAGTGCGCGGCGGCCTCCGCGATACCGCTCACGGGCAGCGTCGGCCCGGCCCTGTCGGGCAGTGACACAGCCGGCGCGGGAGTTGCGCCCGATTTCGCGGGGTGGCCGAGCGCCGCCTCGTACGCGGCCAGCGCCTGGCCCGTGAAGGAGCGCGGCTCGGCGCACACCTGCGCGGGGGTACCCGCGCACACGATCTCTCCGCCGCGCTCACCGCCCTCGGGTCCGAGATCGATGATCCAGTCCGCCGCGCGGATCACATCGAGGTT
>DASQRV010000347.1:0-3257 GCA_035642735.1 Steroidobacteraceae bacterium | reverse complement strand
GCAGCGCCAGCGCATCTCGCGCGAGAACGATCTCCTCGCCCGGCTCGACAGCAGCCGCCTGATGGTGCGGCAGCTCGCGCACGAGATCAAAAATCCGCTCGGCGGCCTGCGTGGCGCGGCCCAGCTCCTCGAGCGCGAGCTGCCGGCGGCGGCGCTCAAGGAATACACGCGCGTCATCATCGGCGAGGCCGACCGCTTGACCGCGCTCGTCGACTCGATGGCGCGCCCGAGTCAGACACCGAACCAGCGCTCGCTCAACGTCCACGAGATCTGCGAGCACGTCTATCACCTCCTGCGCGCGGAGGCGCCGCCGACGCTCGCCATCGAGCGCGACTACGACCCGAGCCTGCCGAATGCGCGCCTCGACCGCCACCAGCTGATCCAGGCGCTGCTCAACGTGGCGCGCAACGCGCTCCAGGCACAGGGCGACAAGGGCCGCATCGTGCTGCGCACGCGGGCGCGCTCGAACGTCAGCATCGGCTCCGTCGTGCACCGCCTCACGGCGAGCGTGCAGGTCGAGGACACCGGTCCGGGAGTGCCCGAGCACCTGCGCGCCTCGATCTTCTATCCGCTCGTCACCGGACGCGCCAACGGCACCGGTCTCGGGCTCGCGGTTGCGCAGGAGCTGGTGACGCGCAACGGCGGCATCATCGAATTCGAAAGTGAGTTCGGGCGCACGGTGTTCACGCTGCTGCTGCCCCTCGGAGAGGACACATGACTACGCTGCGCGTGTGGCTCGTCGATGACGATGCTTCGATCAGGTGGGTGCTCGAGCGGGCACTGCGTAACGATGGCATGGCACCGCGGGCGTTCGAGGCGGCAGAGCCGGCGCTCGATGCCCTGCGCCGCGACACCCCGGATGTCCTCATCACCGACATCCGGATGCCCGGCGCCTCGGGGCTCGAGCTGCTGCGGCGTATCCGCGATGCGCGCCCGGAGTTGCCGGTGATCGTCATGACCGCGCACTCGGACCTCGGCAGCGCGGTCTCGGCCTACGAGGGCGGTGCGTTCGAGTACCTGCCGAAGCCCTTCGACATCGACCAGGCGGTGGCGCTCGTGCGGCGCGCGGCGAGCGGCGCGCTCGGGAGCGGCAGCGATGCGGCGGCCGCGCCGCGCATGCCGGAGCTTCTTGGCAAGGCGCCGGCGATGCAACAGGTGTTTCGCGCCATCGGGCGGCTGTCGCGCTCATCGGTCACCGTGCTCATCACCGGGGAGTCGGGCACGGGCAAGGAGCTGGTCGCCCGCGCACTTCACGAGCACAGCCCGCGCTCCGGCCGGCCCTTCATTGCGCTCAACACCGCCGCCATTCCCGCCGACCTTCTCGAGTCCGAGCTCTTCGGGCACGAGCGCGGCGCCTTCACCGGCGCCGACGCGCAGCGGCGCGGGAGGTTCGAGCAGTCGGACGGCGGGACGCTCTTCCTCGATGAGATCGGCGACATGTCGCTGCCGCTGCAGACGCGGCTGCTGCGCGTGCTCGCGGAAGGGGAGTTCTACCGCGTCGGCGGCCAGACCCCGATCCGCGTCGATGTGCGCGTCATCGCCGCGAGCAACCAGAATCTCCAGGAGCGCGTGAGCCGCGGCCTCTTCCGGGAGGACCTCTATCACCGCCTCAACGTCATCCGCATCGAGCTGCCGCCGCTGCGCGCGCGCGCCGAGGACATCCCCGCGCTCCTCACCCACTACATGCTCATCGCCGCGCACGAGCTCGGCGTCGAGCCGAAGGTGCTGGCGGCGGACGCGCTGGCGCGCCTCACCGCGCACGAATGGCCGGGCAACGTGCGCGAGCTCGTGAACCTCTGCCGCAGACTGTCGGTGCTCGCCCCGGGGAGTGAAGTGCATCTCGCGGATCTGCCGCCCGAGATCGCCGGCACCGCCGCCGCCCTGCCGAAGGATGCGGACTGGGCGCTCGCGCTCGCCGACTGGGCCGAGCGCCACGCTTGCCGCGGCGGCCCGCCGCTACTCGATGCGGCGCAGCCGCAATTCGAGCGCGTGCTGATCCGTGCCGCGCTGCGGCGCACCCAGGGTCACCGCCAGGAGGCGGCGAAGCTCATCGGCTGGGGACGCAACACCCTCACCCGCAAGCTGCGCGAGCTCGGCATGAACGGCGCCACAGACCCCGAGGAATAGTCGCAGGGCGGCGAACCCGGTAAGGTTCCGCCCGAAGGGAGGGGCCGATGTCGGGCTTCAGCCGCTTGTGGCATCTCGAGTTCCTGGGCAACGAGCTCGGCCAGTGGGCCGTCGCGCTCGTGATCTTCCTCGTCACCTTCACCGTGTTGCCGATCGCCAAGCGCGCCATCAGCAGGCAGCGCCGGCGCGAATACCCGGCCAGCCCGGCCTACACCGCATTCGACCTGCTCGGCGCCATGGTCGAACACACCAGCCGGCTATTCCTGTGGGGCGTCGCGGTCTGGCTCGGCGCCCGCGACCTGAATTTCCCCGACAGCATCGACCGCGCGCTCAACGTGGTGCTGGTACTGGTGTTCTGGATGCAGGTGGCGCTCTGGGGAATGACCGCCGTCCGCCATGCGCTTGGCCTTGGCAGCCGGCGCGGACCGGGACAGGAGAGGGCCCGCGGCGGCTCGATGGAGATCGTGCTGGTCGCGATCGGGATCGTCATCTGGGTCATCGCGGCGCTGCTGGCTCTCGAGAATCTCGGCATCCACGTGGGGCCACTGCTCGCGGGCCTGGGGATCGGCGGTATCGCCCTCGCGCTCGCCGTGCAGACGATCCTCTCCGACCTCCTCGCCTCGCTCTCCATCGCGCTCGATAAGCCCTTCGGCGTCGGCGACTTCCTGACGGTCGATGACTGCGCGGAGACCATCGAGCACATCGGCGTGAAGAGCACGCGCATGCGCAGCATCAGCGGCGAGCAGATCATCCTCGGCAACAGCGACCTGCTGAAGGCGCGGGTACGCAACTTCGGCCGCATGGTGGAGCGGCGCGCGCTGTTCCAGCTCGATGTGCACTACGAGACTCCGGTGCCGGCGCTCGCGGCCGTCCCGGGCGTTGTGCGCGAGATCATCGAGGCGACTCCCGATGTGCGCTTCGACCGCTGCCACCTGCTGCGCTGCGCACCGACCGCGCTGCAGTTCGAGGTGGTGTACTTCGTCACGATCCCCGACTTCAACGCCTACGCCACGGCGCAGCAGAGCATCAACCTGCGCATCCTCGAGCGTTTCCGCGCGCTCGGGGTCGTCTTCGCCGCGCTGGGGCCGACCCCGGTGCGGCTGCAGCGGCTGGCGGGGGCGCCGGCGGCG
>DASQRV010000346.1:0-2679 GCA_035642735.1 Steroidobacteraceae bacterium | reverse complement strand
CCGGGCCGCTGCAGGCGTACGACGCAGAAGCGCTGCCCGGTAGGAGCCTGCATAACGACCCAGCGCGGCAGCCGCGCGGCCACCGTGGCGCCCAGCTTCTCCAGGCGCGCCACTTCCGCTTCGATGTCGTCAGTCTCGATGTCGAGGTGAACGCGACTCTCGTGCTCGACGCGCTGGATCTGCACGATGGGCTCATCGGGCGGGGTCTCGAGCATGCGGTAGTTGCCCCGCGTCCCCGGGTGCCCGGGATCGACCGCCCGGCCGAGAGCCTGCGCCCAGAAGCGCGCCGCCTCATCGATGTCGGATGTCCGGCAGTCGATCAACAGGGCGCAGAGACGGGAGTGGTGCATGGCGGTTTCTCCGAACGGACGTCAGACGAGCCTGGCGAGCGGCGTCCAGCGCCGCTCGCGTCTCGCGATGCGGTCGCTCGCGCTTTCAGAACCGTAATCCGCCTGGGCTGCGGCCGGCAGCTCCGCGGGCAGCGGCATCAGCGCGAGGGTATTGATGATGCCGAACGCGCCGTTTGCCGTCGCGATCTGTGCGCCGAGATAGACCCCACAGTGCCGGCACACGAGGAAATCCGCAGTCATCAGGCCGAACCGATAGCGCCGCAGCGCTTCGCCCTCCTTGACACGGAACGCGAGCCGCCCGGACGGATCGGAGGTCGTCCGGGCAGCGTGGGCGCGGCAGAAGCCACACTGGCAGGCGCGCACGCTCCAGCGGCTGACCTGCAGCGCCGTCTGGAACGAGAACCCGAGCGCTCCGCAATGGCAGCCGCCCTCGAAGGTGTGGAGAGGCGGGCTCATGGCAGCGCGGGCGCCGTCGCCCGCTAGGCGGTGCTGGCGGCCGCGGCCTCGCTGCGCGCCGCGCGCTTGCGGTCCTGCTCCTTGAGAAAGCGCTTGCGGATGCGGATCGAGGTCGGCGTCACCTCGACCAGCTCGTCGTCGGCGATGAACTCGACGGCGTACTCGAGCGTGAGCTGGATGGGTGGTGTCAGGAGGATCGCATCGTCCTTGCCGGCGGCACGGATGTTGGTGAGCTTCTTGGTCCTGATCGGGTTCACCACCAGGTCGTTGTCGCGGTTGTGAATGCCGACGATCATGCCCTCGTAGAGCTTCTCGCCCGGGCCGACGAACAGCCGGCCGCGCTCCTGCAGGTTGAACAGTGCGTAGGCGACCGCCTCGCCGTTCTCGTTGCTCACCAGCACGCCGTTGTGGCGCTCGGGGATCTCGCCCGTCACCTTTGCGAAGCCGTCGAAGATGTGGCTCATGAGGCCGGTGCCGCGCGTGAGGGTGAGGAACTCCCCCTGGAAGCCGATCAGGCCGCGCGCCGGCACGCGGTACTCGAGGCGCACCCGGCCTTGCGCGTCGTGGCTCATGTCGATGAGCTCGGCGCGCCGCTCGCCGAGGGCCGCCATCACCGCGCCCTGGTGCGAGTCCTCGACATCGACCGTGAGGGCCTCGTAGGGCTCGTGCACCTCGCCGTCCACGATCCGCGCCAGGACCTGCGGGCGCGACACCGCCAGCTCGTACCCCTCACGGCGCATGTTCTCGACGAGGATGGTGAGGTGCAGCTCGCCGCGGCCGGAGACGCGCAGCACGTCCGGTTCGTCGGTGTCCTCGACCCGCAGTGCAACGTTGCTCTGCAGCTCGCGGTACAGCCGCTCGCGCAGCTGCCGGCTGGTGACGAACTTCCCCTCGCGGCCGGCGAACGGAGAAGTGTTGACCTGGAAGTTCATGGCGAGGGTCGGCTCATCGACGCTGATCGGCGGCAGCCCCCACGGATGCTCGATGTCGCAAAGCGTGAGCCCGATGTTGACCTCCTCGATCCCGGTGACGGCCACGATGTCACCGGCGCCAGCTTCCTCGACCGGCCGGCGCTCGAGCCCCTCGAAGGTGAGCACCTGGCCGATGCGCGCCACGCCACGATCCTCGTTGCCGTAGCGCAGCGCCACGTTCTGGCCCGGTTGCAGCACGCCGCAGCGGATGCGGCCAATGCCGATGCGCCCGACGTAGGAGTTGTAGTCGAGCGTCGAGATCTGCAGCTGCAGCGGCCGGTCGGCGTCCGCCGCCGGCGCCGGCACGTGCGTCAGGATCGCCTCGAACAGCGCCGACATGTCCGGGCGGCGCTCGGTGTAGTCGGTGCTCGCCCAGCCCTGCAGCGCCGACGCATAGATCACCGGGAAATCGAGCTGGGCATCGCTCGCGCCGAGCTTGTCGAACAGGTCGAAGGTCTGGTCGACCACCCAGCCGGGGCGGCTGCCGGGCCGGTCGATCTTGTTCACCACGACGATCGCCCGCAGGCCCTGGGCGAGCGCCTTGCGCGTGACGAAGCGCGTCTGCGGCATGGGGCCCTCGACCGCATCGACCAGCAGCAGCACACCATCGACCATGGACAGCACCCGCTCGACCTCGCCGCCGAAATCGGCGTGCCCGGGCGTGTCGACGATGTTGATGCGCGTGCCGCCGTATTCGATGGCACAGTTCTTCGCGAGGATGGTGATGCCACGCTCGCGCTCGATGTCGTTGGAATCCATGATGCGCTCGCCGAGGCGCTCGTGGGCGGCGAAGGTGCCGGACTGCTTCAACAGGCAGTCGACCAGCGTCGTCTTGCCGTGGTCGACGTGCGCGATGATGGCGATGTTGCGGATCGGGCGGTTCATGGTTGGACGACCGGCGG
>DASQRV010000345.1:0-3473 GCA_035642735.1 Steroidobacteraceae bacterium | reverse complement strand
ACGCGACACCTGGGCGAAGGCGGCCTGAATCTCAAGCCGAGCGGACGAGTGTCGGCGGCGCCCGGGGCCGCCGCACAACCCGAAGCGATCGTCGAGAACCCGGTGTTCTCGTGCCGCGATGTGAGCGTCTTCTACGGCGCGAAGCAGGCACTGAAGGATATAACGCTCGATGTGGGACGGCGCCAGGTGCTCGCCCTGATCGGCCCTTCGGGCTGCGGCAAGTCGACCTTCCTGCGCTGCCTCAATCGCATGAACGACACCATCCCCGGAGCACGGGTCACCGGCCGCATCCATCTCGACGGCCGTGACATACACGATCACGGGCTCGATGTGGCACAGCTGCGCGCGCGTATCGGCATGGTGTTCCAGAAGCCCAACCCTTTTCCCAAGTCGATCTACGACAACGTCGCTTACGGCCCGCGTATCCACGGCATGGCCCGCAGCCGCGCGCATCTCGACGAGATCGTCTGCACCAGCCTCACGCGCGCCGGGCTGTGGGAGGAGGTCAAGGACCGTCTCGGCAGCCCCGGCACCGGACTCTCGGGGGGCCAGCAGCAGCGCCTCTGCATCGCGCGCACCATCGCCGTGCAGCCCGAGGTGATACTCATGGACGAGCCCTGCTCGGCGCTCGATCCGATCGCCACCGCGCGCATCGAGGACCTGATCGATGAGCTGCGCGAGTCCTACGCGATCGTGATCGTCACCCACTCCATGCAGCAGGCGGCACGCGTCTCGCAGCGCACGGCGTACTTCCATCTCGGTGAGCTCATCGAGGTCGGAGAGACCGACCGCCTGTTCACCAACCCGCGCCACCGCCTCACCGAGGACTACATTACCGGGCGATTCGGCTGAGCCCGCGGCGCAGCCGCCTCCGCAGAGCGCCGCTCAGAAACATATTTACAATCAGTAGCTTAGCGAAGATTGCGGCGATTCTGAAAGCTTTTTAATCGCCGGTTTTCGCCGCATTAATCCCGTTGTGCTCTGCTACGCGCAGCGGGGTACCCATGCGACTGCTGTTGGTGGAAGACGAGACGAAGGTTTCCGAGCTCGTGGCGCGGGCGCTGCGCGCGGAGAGCTACGCGGTCGATGTGGCCGAGGATGGCCTGCGCGGCTGGGAGCTCGCGCAGGCTTACGAATACGACCTGATCATCCTCGATCTGATGCTGCCGCAGCTCCCCGGTGAGGAAGTGCTGCGCCGGATCCGGCGAACCAACCAGCGCGTGCCCATCCTGATACTGACGGCGCGCGGCGCCACCGAGGACAAGGTTCACAATTTTGAAGCCGGCGCCGACGATTACCTCACCAAGCCGTTCGCGTTCGCCGAGCTGATCATGCGCGTCAAGGCGCTGCTGCGCCGCGGACCGATCACGCGCTCGAGCGTGCTGCGTGTCGGCGACCTCGAGGTCGACCGTTTCACGCAGCAGGTACGCCGCGCCGGTCGCCGCATCGAGCTCACGCCCAAGGAGTACGCACTGCTCGAGTACCTGGCTGCCAATCCCGGGCGCGTGTTCTCGCGCACCATGATCATCGAGCACGTCTGGGACCAGAGCTTCGAGGGCCTCACCAACATCGTGGACGTGTACGTGCGGCATCTGCGCAGCAAGGTCGATGACCCCTTTCCGGTGAAGCTGATCCGTACCGTGCGCGGGGTCGGCTATGGCCTCACCGAGAGCGCGGAACGGTGAACAGCCGCTCGCTCAGCTTTCGCCTCGTCACCTGGTACGCCGGGGTGCTCACCGTGGTGTTCGTGCTGCTCGGCGCGCTCACCTTCATCTCGCTGCGTCACTCTCTCGAGGCGAACGTGCTCGACAACCAGGCGCGCCGCGCGCGACAGATCGCCGCCACGCTCGTTGCCCGCGCGAGCCGCGAGAGCGAGGGGGCTATCGGCGCTCAGGTCGAGAATCTCTACTCGCCCGAGAGCAACGACCGCTTCATCCGCATCACCCGCGCGGACGGCACGGTGGTGTACGCCTCCGGTTCGCCGCGCGGGGAGACCTTCGAGCCGGGCCGGGTGCCGGTGCTCCCCGCCGCAGCCCCCGCCCGCCGCGCCGGGCGCAAGGTCTCCGCCGGTGACAGCTCGCTGCTGATCGCGGCGGCGCCGGCGGTGGCCGCCGATGGCAGCCGTTATCTCGTGGAGGTCGGCGCCTCGGCTGCGCCGCTCGAGGCGACCCTGCGCCGGCTGCTCGGCATGCTGGCGGTGGGGCTGCCGCTCACGGTCGCTGGGGCGGTCGCCGGCGGCTTCGTGCTGGTGAGGCGTGCGCTCGATCCGGTCGAGCGCATCGCCCGCAAGGCGGAGGAGATCACCCAACACAACCTGAGCGAGAGACTACCGGTGGTGCACAGCGGCGACGAGCTCGAGCGGCTGTCGGTCTCGCTCAATCACATGATCACTCGCCTGCAGGAGGCGATGGACGGCTCGAAACAGTTCGTCGCCGATGCGAGCCACGAGCTGCGCACGCCGCTCACCGTGATGCGCGGCGAGCTCGAGAGTCTCGCCCAGGACCCGCGGCTCGGCCGCGAGACCCGCGAGACACTCGGCAGCGTGCTGGAGGAGGTCGAGCGCCTGGCGGAGATCGTCGAGAGCCTGTTCGCCCTCTCGCGGCTCGACGCCGGTGAGGCGAGCGCCCAGTGGCGGCGCTTCGACCTGGCCGAGCTCGCGGCGACGACCGCCGAGCAGATGAGCCTGCTCGCCACCGACAAGAACGTGAGCATCGGCTTCGACTCGCCCGAGAGCGTCGTGGTGGAGGGCGACCCCGCGCGCCTCAAGCAGGTGATCGTCAACCTGCTCGACAACGCCATCAAGTACACCCCCGGCGGCGGACGCGTGCGGCTCGCGGTGCGGCGCGAGCGCGGCTGCGCACTCCTCGAGGTGGCCGATGACGGCATTGGCATTCCGGAGGAGGCGTTGCCGCACGTCTTCAAGCGCTTCTTCCGCGTCGACAGCTCGCGCTCGCGCGAGCAGGGCGGCGCAGGGCTGGGACTCGCGATCGTCAAATCCATCTGTGCGGCGCACGGCGCCGACGTCGAAGTGATCAGCAGCCCCGGCAAGGGCAGCTGCTTCCGCATGCGTCAGCCGCTCGCCGACGGTGCGCCGGCGCGCGCCTAGGACAATCACATGCCGCTCGTCAGATACGTACTGAAGCACCCCTACACCGTGGCGGCGGTGCTGATCCTCGTCGGCCTGCTGGGCATCGGCGAATCGCTGCGCATGCCCGTGGACATCTTTCCGGAGATGAACATCCCGGTCTGCAGCGTCGTCTGGACCTATGCCGGCATGGATGCCCAGGACATCCAGAACCGCATCCTGACACTGCACGAGCGGCAGATGGCCTCGCTGGTCGATGACATCTCGCGCATCGAGGCGACCAGCTACCAGGGCGTGGGCGTCGAGAAGGTCTACCTGCACGAGGGCGCCGACGTCACGCGCGCCATCGCGCAGCTCGCCAGCAGCGCGCTGGTGGTGCTCAAGTACA
>DASQRV010000344.1:0-3157 GCA_035642735.1 Steroidobacteraceae bacterium | reverse complement strand
CAGCGTTCCGCCTCACTCGCGCTCAGCTGCTCGAGCATCGCCTGACGGCCACCGCTCCGGAAACGCTGCTCGGCGACTCCCAGGTCAGCGATCGTCTCCGTCTGGCCGCGCAGCTCGGCGGCGAGGCGCGCCTCGCGGAGAAAATCCCTGTCGCGCCCCACGATGAGGTAAACGTGCGCCAGGTAGTAATGCGGGGCCTCGAAGCCGCGATCGAGCTGAACCTGCCGCTCGAGTGTCGCCAGTGCCGTGCCGCGATCGCCGCTGCCGAAGCGCAACCAGGCTTCGTCGGCCACGATCGACCGGTTGTCGGGATCGAGCAGCCGCGCGCGCGCGATGATCTGCAGCGACTTCCCGTACTCACCGTGCGCGTAGAGCGCCGTCGCATACCAGTGCAGTCCCTTCGCCGAGTTCGGGTCGAGCTGCAGTGCGGTGTCGAACGAGCGAAACGCGGCCATGGCGTCCCCGTGCCACCACCACTCGACGAACGCCTGATCGAGCCACGCGTCCGCGAGCTTCGGATCGAGCGCGAGCGCGGTTTTTGCAGCACGCTCCGCCTGCGGGTAGGCGACCTCATCGGGCATCGGGCCAAATTCACGCAGCAGCAGGTAGGTATCGGCGAGCCCTGACCAGCCGGCCGCGCGGTCGGGGTAGGTCTCGGTGAGCGCGCGAAACTCCCGTTCTGCCGCCTCAAGACTCTCGGCTGAGCGCGCCGAGAACTCGAAGCGTGCCGTCAGGTACTCCTCGCGCGCTTTGGGGTCGTCGTCGTAGGGTCCGTGCGCCATTGCGGCGGGGGGTGTGCCCGTACGACGCGCGGAGTTCCACGTCACGAGGAGAGAAGCGACGAGCCCCACCAGGAGGACTGCCCCGGCGAGTGGCAGCGCGCGCCGCAGTGTTTGCTCGGGGCCATCGACTGCGCCGCCGGCCGCTCCTCCCGTCGCAGCCGTGCGGTCGGGAGCGTCGGTGGCTGGTGTCGCGTCTGCGAGGGGAAGCGTCGTGGTCGGCGTGGCGGGGGTCGGCGTTGCGGCATCACTGCCAGCCTCCGCACGCAGCGTTGCCTGCACGTCGCTCGGCAGCGCTTGCAGCCAGCCACTCAGCTCATCGGGGCTCGCCCACACCGAGCTGCGGCCGCCGCCGGGAATGCGGTGCACCGGCATCCCCCGATACGCCTCCCAGCGCCGCGCGGTGCGCTCGGTGCACCGCAGGAATTGTCCAATGGCTTTCCAGCCGATGAGCCGCCGGCCACCTGGGCCGTCTGCGCCCGTACCCGTGCGGCTCGTGCTCCTGTCGACCAAAGTTCCGCCTCGCCGGTCAAGCGAACCGTGGACCCCCTGTCCCCGTGCCGCCCCGCAGCACCTCTCGTGCCGGGATTCCGCGCTGACCCTGTGGTTGTGAGTTAGCTGGCGCGGCGAGGCGATTCTAGCAGCCCGGAAGCGGCGGGCGGCGCTCGAGGGAACGCTCTAGCGTTTCCGTCCCCCCCGGCGGGTGCGGACCCGTGAAGGAAGTGGCAGGCGGCGCGCGGCTGCCCGCGCCGGTGTGGCCGGTGTTTTGTGGGGGTATTCACACAGGTCGCGGATGACACAAGTCGGGCATTTCGGCTTGCGGGCGATGCACACGTAGCGGCCGAGCAGGATCAGCCAGTGATGCGCATCCTTGCGGAACTCCGCGGGCGTGTTGGCATTGAGCGCCTGCTCGACCTCGCGCGGCGTTCGGCCGGGCGCGAGCCCGGTACGGTTGGCGACCCTGAAGATGTGGGTATCGACGGCGATCTCCGCCTCGCCGAAGACCATGTTGAGAATGATGTTCGCGGTCTTGCGTCCAACACCGGGCAGCGCTTCGAGCTCGGCGCGCGTCGCGGGGACCGCGCCACCGTGCCGCTCGGTGAGCTGCTGCGCGAGGCCGACGAGGTTCTTCGCCTTGGTGTTGTAGAGGCCCACGGGCTTGATGTAGGGCTTAACGCCCTCGACACCGAGAGCCGCGATGCTTGCCGGGGTATTGGCCACCGGAAAAAGGTTGCGCGTCGCGGCGTTGACCGAACGATCGGTGGTGTGCGCCGAGAGCATCACGGCGACCAGCAGCTCGAACGGCGTGGTGTACAGGAGCTCCGTGGTCGGTGACGGATTGGCTGCCCGCAGTCGCCGGAAGATCGCTCTGCGCGTGGCCGGATGCATGTCAGAACTGCGCTTCCACGGCCTGTTTGCGGGCGCTGAGCAGCGCCGCCCGCTGCGTCTCGCGCCCGAGCAGACGCGCCCCGTGTGCGGCGTAGCGTGCGCGATTTTCCGCCGCGCCCGGTGCCGGCGCTGCGTTCGCCAGTGCGGCCCGCGGCACCATGGTGATGCAGTCGACCGGGCAGGGGGCGACACAGAGCTCACAACCGGTGCACAGTGCCAGCACTACCGTGTGCATCTGCCGGTGTGCGCCGATGATGGCGTCGACCGGGCAGGGCGGCAGGCACTTGGCGCAGCCGATGCAGGCCTCCTCGTCGATCTGCGCGACGAGCGCCGGACCCTCGGTGCCGTTCGCCGGGTTGAGGGGCAGCACCGCCCGGCCGAGCAGTGCGGCAAGCGCCTCGATGGTCGCGGCACCGCCCGGCGGACACTGGTTGATCGGCACCTCGCCCGCCGCAATCGCCTGTGCGTAAGGGCGGCAGCCGCTGTAACCGCAGCGCGTACACTGCGTCTGCGGCAGCAGGGCGTCGATGTCGTCCGCGGTGGGCATGCGCGTCACTGGCGGAGGGGGCGCCCTCAGGTGATCTTCATCCCGGGGGTCGCGCCGGAATCCGGTGCCAGCAGGTACAGACCCGGACCCTCGCCGCTTGCCGCGAGCACCATGCCCTCGGAGACCCCGAACTTCATCTTGCGCGGGGCGAGGTTGGCGACCATCACCGTGAGACGCCCTTTCAGCGCACCAGGATCATAGGCTCCCTTGATGCCGGCGAAGACCGTGCGCCGCTCCGCGCCGAGGTCGAGGGTCAGCCGCAGGAGCTTGTCGGCCCCGGCGACTGCCTCGGCGTCGACGATTCGTACCACCCGCAGGTCGACCTTGCGGAACTCATCGATCGAAAGTGTCCCGGACGTCACGGTCGCGCCGCCGCCGGCGGCCGCGGCGCTCGCTCCGCTGGCGGCGGGCGGCAGTGGCGCGGCGCTCGTCACCCCGCCTG
>DASQRV010000343.1:0-2532 GCA_035642735.1 Steroidobacteraceae bacterium | reverse complement strand
GGCGCTTCACGCCGCCGACGCACGTCGTGGCCGCGTTCGACTCCGCCATCGCGCAGTATCTCGAGGAAGGCGGGCGCGTCGCGCGCCACGCGCGCTACCGGCAGAACTGCAACACTTTGATCGACGGTATGGCGAAGCTGGAGCTCCGCAGCTTCCTGCCCGCGGCCATCCAGGCGCCGATCATCGTGACGTTCTACGCGCCCGATAGCCCGCGCTACACCTTCAAGAGCTTCTACAACGCGGTCAAGGCGCGGGGCTACATCCTCTATCCGGGCAAGCTCACGACGCTGGAGACCTTCCGCGTCGGCTGCATGGGGCAGCTCGGCGAACGGGGCATCGCCGGCGCAGTCGAGGCCGTCGCCCAGGTGCTGGCCGAGATGCGGGCCGCGGCCTGACTGAGAGGATGAGAGCGTGATGCGTAGTATCGAAGTCAACGGTCGCAGCTACCGCTTGCCCGAGCGCCCCGCCGTGGTGGTGTGCGTCGATGGGTGCGAGCCGGATTACATCGCCCAGGCCGTCGCCGGCGGTCACATGCCGTGGATGGAGCGGGTGCTGGCCCAGGGAGCGTCGGTCATCGCCGACTGCGTCATTCCGAGCTTCACGAACCCGAACAATCTCTCGATCGTCACCGGAGTATCACCCGCCGTTCACGGTATCTGCGGAAACTACCTCTACGACACCGAAAGCGGTGTCGAGGTGATGATGAACGATCCGAAGTGGCTGCGTGCCCCTACCCTCCTCGCAGCGCTCGCGGACGCCGGCTGCAAGGTGGCGGTGGTCACGGCGAAGGACAAACTGCGCAAGCTCCTGGGTCATCGCCTGCGCGGTGTGTGCTTCTCCGCGGAAAAGGCCGATCAGGCGACGCTCGCTGAGCACGGGATCGAGGGGGTAGTGGAGCTCGTGGGTCTGCCGGTGCCGAGTGTCTACAGCGCGGAGCTCTCCGAGTTCGTATTCGCCGCGGGCGTGAAGCTGATGCGCGCGCGCACCCCCGACGTCATGTACCTCTCCACCACCGACTACGTGCAGCACAAGCACGCACCGGGCTCGGCCGAGGCGAATGCCTTCTACCGCATGATGGACCGCTACTTCGCGGAGCTGGAGGACGCCGGCTGCACCATCGCCATCACCGCCGATCACGGTATGAACGCCAAGACGCGCCTCGATGCGAGCCCCAACGTCATCTACCTCCAGGACGTTCTGGATGAGTGGCTCGGCGCCGGTCGCGCGCGCGTGATTCTGCCGATCACCGACCCGTATGTCGTTCACCATGGGGCGCTCGGCTCGTACGCCACGGTCTATCTGCCCGCGGACCTGACGGGCAACGCGCTCGCGGAGCGGATCGCCGCGCTTCGCGGCATCGAGCTGGTGCTGCCTCGCCCTGTGGCTGCACGGCGCTTCGAGCTGCCCGCCGACCGCATCGGTGATCTGGTGGTCGTCGCCGAGCGGCCCGTGGTCATCGGTGGCGCGGCGGCGAAGCACGATCTCTCCGGTCTCGATGCGCCGCTGCGCTCGCACGGCGGACGCTCGGAGCAGCAGGTGCCGCTCGTCATGAATCGCCGCTTTGCCGGGCTCGACCTCAACCGCCGCTGGCGCAACTTCGATGCCTTCGACTGGGTGCTGAACCATGCCGACTAGCACTCCGGGGCGGGTCGCTGCCGATACCACGCGCGGCGAGGCCATGCGGCGCGAGGGCCTGCGAATCGGCGGCGCGCAAGTCGCGACCGAGCGGTCGGACGAGGTGCTCAATCCCTACACCGGTGGAATCGTCGGCACGGTCGGCCGGGCGTCTGTGGACGACGTGCGGCGCGCGATCGCCCTCGGCAAGGCGTTCCGCCCGCGCCTCACCCGCTATGAGCGCTATCGCATCTGCTACCAGACCGCGGACGCGCTGCGGGCGCGCACCGAGGAAATCGCGAACCTCATCACCGCCGAGAGCGGCCTGTGCAAGAAGGATTCCATCTATGAGGTGGGCCGCGCCTGCGATGTGTTCGTGTTCGCCGGCAACGCCGCGCTGCAGGACGACGGGCAGGTCTTCTCCTGCGACCTCACCGCGCACGGCAAACGCCGCAAGGTCTACACGCTGCGCGAGCCGCTCCTCGGGGTGATCTGTGCGATCACGCCCTTCAATCATCCGCTGAACCAGGTCGCGCACAAGGCGGCGCCGAGCATCGCCTCCAACAACCGCATGGTGCTGAAGCCCTCGGAGAAGACGCCGCTGAGCGCGCTGCTGCTGGCGGACATTCTCTACGAGGCCGGACTGCCGCCGGAGATGTTCGCCGTGCTCACCGGCGACCCGCGCGAGATCGCCGACGAGCTGCTGACACACCCGGGCATCGATCTGATCACGTTCACCGGCGGCGTCGCAGTCGGCAAGTACATCGCCGCCAAGGCCGTCTACAAGCGCCAGGTGCTCGAGCTCGGTGGCAACGACCCCCTGATCATCATGGAGGATGCGGATCTCCAGGAAGCCGCTACGCTCGCCGCGCTCGGCTCCTACAAGAACTCCGGCCAGCGCTGCACCGCCATCAAGCG
>DASQRV010000342.1:0-2179 GCA_035642735.1 Steroidobacteraceae bacterium | reverse complement strand
TCGCGTAGGTCGCTCAGGCCGGCCGGTCAAAGCCGGCAGCCTTTGCCGCGCGCCCCCACCGCAGAAGGGGCGCGTAAGACTCCTCGTTCACCTCGGCAAAGCCCTCGAGCGGCCTCGCAGGCGATATCAACATGTTGATATACGCCTCGATGCTCATCGCGATCAGTCGTTCTGCATCAAGCTGCCGGGTCGATCAGGCCGGCCGATCGAAGCCGGCAGCCTTCGCCGCGCGCTCCCACTGCAGAAGAGGCTCGTAAGACTCCTCGCTCACTTCGGCAAAGCCCTCGAGCAGCAGCGGCTCCGCCAGCGGAGCGAACCAGCTCTGCCCGCGGGCGGCGAGGAAGGCCCCGCGCAGCCGGCCGATCATGTCGGGCGGAGCGCTGGCGGCGGCGACGAATGCCGGCATCGGCGCCACCTCGGTCGAGGTCAGTACGCGCACGCCGCCGGTGAGCTCGGGCGCATGACGGGCCATCAGCAGGTGCCAGTAGGCATCGAGGGGCCCGACATCGATGCGTCCGGCACGAACGCTGTCGAGCACGTTGCGTGCGGTCACGAGGTTGCCGACCATCTCCCCGTAGAGCGCCGGGCGTTGCGGGGTTCGGTAGGCCAGCAGGTGATGGCGCAGCGCGTTGAAGCCGGAGTGCGAGTGCTCAACCGTCCAGCCGGCCCGCCCGCCGAAGGTGTCCTCGAGCGTCCGGTAGGCGGCATCCTCACGGACGATGAGGTCGGTGCGATACACGGCTCGCCCCTCGGCCCACTTCACTCTCGGGATGGGCGCCGCGATCGGCACGACCGGTGCGAGCTTCAGCGCGATCGGGTAGCCGCACATGAGTACCGCGCCGAGATCCGGCCGTGACCACAGCGTCTCGAGCGGCTGTGGCGCAGGGTAGGGCAGGTAATCGAGGGCGACTTCCGCCTCCCGGGTGATGTGCTCGAGCAGCGCGCGCCAGGCGGCCTCGACCGCCGGGGTGACCGCATACATGCGGGCGTTCATGAGCCGTGGGCTCACGTCTCACCCGGGTGACCGAGCTCGCGCCGGCGGCGCGCGATGTACTCCACGACCGCTTCGCGGACGGCCGGATCGAGCGGCGGTGGCTCGTATGCCGCGAGCAGCTTCTTCCAGATGACGGTCGCGCGATCGGTGGCGTTGCGCGCGCCCGCCTCGGTCCAGGCCTCGAAGCTCGACCAGTCCGAAAGCAGCGGCCGGTAGAAGGCCGACCGGTAGCGCGCCAGAGTGTGCGCGGCACCGAAGAAGTGCCCGCCCGCGGCAGTCTCCTTGATGGCCTGCACGGCGAGATCGTCGTCGCTGAAGTCGAGCGGCTTGAGGATCTCGGCCCAGTTGCGCAGCAGCTCGGCATCGACCACGATCTTCTCGAGCGATGCCGACAGTCCGCCTTCGAGCCAGCCCGCCGCATGGTTGATGAGGTGGCTGTGGCTGAGGATCGCCGCCTGAAGCGAGAACGCCGTCTCGTAGGTGGACTGCGCATCGACCGCCGGCGAGGCGTTCACCGCGCTCGTGCGCACCGGCAGTTTCAGGAGCCGGCCGAGCTGGGCGCCGGCGATCACCGCATGGACGTACTCGGGCGTGCCGAAGGCCGGGGAGCCGGTACGCATGTCGACGTTGGAGGTGAAGCCGCCCATCACGCACGGGGTGCCGGGGCGCACGAGCTGACACAGCGCAATGATGCCGAGGGATTCCGCCGTCTGCTGCACCAACGCGCCGGCGAGCGTCACTGGTGCCATCGCGCCCATCAGCGTGAAGGGTGTGATCACCACGCATTGGCCGTGTCGCGCCATGGTCATGATGTTCTCGAGAATCTCCTCGTCCACGCGGCGGGGCGAGTTGACGTTGGTCACCGTCATCAGTGTCGGCCGCGCCGCGAGCGCCTCGACCGTGCAGCCGTGCTCGATGGCGGAGAGCGCGATCGCATCCTGCGCCTGCACGCCGCCGACCCCGCGCGCCGCCCACACGATGTCGGCGCACTCGATGTGTGCCTGGTAGGTGAGGAGATGGCGGATCGGCACGGGCACGTCAACGGGCTCCACCACGATGCCGCCCTGCCAGTGCAGGATGCCGAGCGTGTGGGTGAGCTTCAGGATGTTGCGGAAGGCTTCGATGTCGCCGTAGCGACGTCCGCTCTCGAGGTCGCGGATGTTCGGCGCGCCGTTCACGGGGCCG
>DASQRV010000341.1:0-3238 GCA_035642735.1 Steroidobacteraceae bacterium | reverse complement strand
ATCGATGCCCGCTGCGATCGATTCGAGGCGCCGCTCATCGAGGCGCAACCGCTCGAGGCGCGGCCCGCTCAGGTGCCGGGCCCGCGCCGCGGCGACATCGCGCTCGTTGGCGGCCAGGATCCCGGCCGCCCGGGCACGCACCGCTTGCGCGGCCGCAGCGAGCGCGGCGTTCTTCTGCGCACCGGGGGCGAGCGCGAGCACGGCGGCCGCCTCCGTGGCGGACCGCCCGAGTTCCTCCATCAGCTCGCCGATGCGTTGCGCGTCCATCGCTCAGGGTGCCGGCTGCGGCGCGCTCACTGCCGTGGCGCCGGTGGCTTCCGGACGCAACAGCACCAGGTCGTCGCGGTGGATCATCTCGTCGCGGCCCCGGAAGCCGAGGAGCTCGGCGATCTCGGAGGACTTGCGTCCCATGATGCGCGCCGCGTCGCCATCGGAGTAGGCAATGATGCCGCGCGCGACCTCCGAGCCGTCGCTCGCGAGCACACTCACGGTGTCACCACGGTCGAAGCGTCCGCGCGTGCCGGTGACGCCGGCGGGCAGGAGGCTGCGGCCCTCGAGCAGCGCGCGCAGCGCACCGGCGTCGATGGTGATCGCACCGGCAGGTCGCAGCGTGCCGGCGATCCACTGCTTGCGCGCTGCGGCGGGCGTCGCCGTCGGGATGAACCAGGTGCACTCGGACTCCTCCTCGATGCGCCGCAGCGGGTGGCGCGGCGCGCCGGCGGCAATGCACATGTGACAGCCGGCCGCGAGCGCAATGCGTGCCGCGGCGATCTTGGCCGCCATGCCGCCGGAGCCCAGCCGCGAGGCCGGGCGTCCGCCCATCGCTTCGATCTCCGGAGTGAGCTGGCGCACCTCGCGGATGAGCCGCGCGTTCGGGTCGCGGTTGGGATCGGCGCTGTAGAGCCCCGCGACGTCCGAGAGCAGCACCAGGCAGTCCGCGCCCGTCATCTGCGCGACGCGCGCGGCGAGCCGATCGTTGTCGCCGTAGCGGATCTCGGCGGTCGCCACCGTGTCGTTCTCGTTGATCACCGGTAGTGCGCCGAGCTCCAGCAGCGACTCGAGCGTGGCACGCGCGTTGAGGTAACGACGGCGGCGTTCGCTGTCCTCGAGGGTGAGCAGCACCTGTGCCACGGTCACGTCATTGCTCTCGAGCAGCTCCTTGTAGGCGTGCGCGAGCCGGATCTGTCCCACGGCGGCGGCCGCCTGGCTCTCCTCGAGTCGCAGGGTTCCGTGCTTCAGGCCGAGACGCCGCCGCCCGAGCGCGATCGCGCCGGATGACACCAGGATGACACGCTGGCCGCGCTTGCGCAGGCGCAGCAGGTCTTCCACCAGGGTCTCGAGCCAGGCGCGGTTGACGCGGGCGCTCTCTGCGTCCACCAGCAGCGCAGAGCCCACCTTCACGACGATTCGTCGCGCGAACGTCAGGGGAACCATGAGGCAAAACTATACGCATCCGACCTGCGTTGCCCAACCCGACCGCAGCCCCTACACTTAATGCCGGCGAAAATGAACGCAGGGTGGTTTTCGCGGTGAGCAGAGACTACGAGCCGGTGCCTGGCCAGTGGTACGAGAACGTCGAGGAAGAAGAATCCTTCCGCGTGCTGTCGGTGGACGAGGATTCCGAGCGCCTGGAGATCGAGTACCTCGATGGCGACATCGAGGAAATCGACCTGGAGACCTGGCACGAGATGGACCTCGAGCGCATCGAGGAGCCCGAGGGCTGGTCCGAGTCCGACGACGAGGAAGCCGAGGATGACGATGAGTGGGAGGAAGAAGAAGAGGACGACGATGACGACGACGACTTTGACGAAGACGAGGACGACGCCGACGACGAGCGGGATGAGTATTGACCTCGGGCGGCGTCGATAGCTGGTACCACGAGAAAGAGTCCGCCTGGCTTTACCGTCAGGTGGCCGCCGCGGAAGCGGACCCCGCCCGGAGCGCCCTGTTTCTGAAGCTCGCTGCCGCCGCCGAGGAGCAGGCGGCGAAGTGGCAGCTCGCCGCGCAGCGCAAAACCCCCGGAACGGCCCAGGAGCGGCGGTTCGTCCCGTCGTTACGCGCACGCATCGTCGCGCGGCTGCTGTCGCGCTTCGAGCCACGCTCGCTGCGCGCAGTGCTGGCCGCGATGAAACTCCGTGGCCTGTCGATCTACAGTGCGCCGCTTGCGGTGGCCGGCCATGCCATGCCGACCTCACTCGCCCAGGTCGGCGCGCGACATCGCAGCGCGCTCGGCGGCGGGTTGCGCGCCGCGGTTTTCGGGGTGAACGATGGACTCGTGTCCAACGTGAGCCTGGTGCTCGGTGTTGCGGGCGCGGGCGCCGCCAGCGGCTACGTGCTCACCGCCGGGCTCGCGGGACTGCTCGCGGGCGCGCTCTCCATGGCCGCGGGCGAGTACATTTCGGTGCGCTCGCAACGCGAGATGTACGAGCACCAGATCGCGCTCGAGCGCGAGGAGCTCGCCGAGTATCCCGACGAGGAAGCCGAGGAGCTGGCGCTCATCTACCAGGCCCGCGGGGTCGGGCTTGAGCAGGCGCGGGAGGTGAGTCAGGCGCTCCTCGCCAATCCCCAGGCGGCGCTCGATGTGCTGGCGCGCGAAGAGCTCGGGCTCAATCCTGACGATCTCGGCTCGCCGTGGCAGGCGGCCTGGTCTTCCTTCGTCGCGTTCGCACTCGGGGCCGCGGTGCCGCTCGTGCCCTTCCTGTGCCGTTTCACCGGCAGCGCTGCGACCGCGGGCGCCGTGGCAGTGACGCTAGTGGCGCTGTTCGGGGTCGGGCTCGGGTTGTCGCTGTTCACCGGTCGTGACGCGCTGCGCAGCGCCGTACGCATGGTGCTGATCGGCGGTGGCGCGGGCGCGGTCAGCTTCCTCGTGGGGCGCGCCGTGGGTGTGGCGATCGGCTGAGCGCGCCGAGCGCGGCCTTGGGCTTGAAAAGGCCCGTCCCGGCCCCATGCTGGCCACTCTGCCGCGGTAACGGTACAGTGCCGCCCGCGACGATCCCGCATCCCTCTGTCAAAGCAGGGTTTCCCGTCATGAAACGCATCGTGCTGTTCATCGTCACCAACCTGGCCGTGCTGCTGATATTGACGACCGTGGCGCGCCTGCTGGGCCTCGACACCTGGCTCGCCGAGCATGGCGAAAGCCTCGGAGGCCTGCTCGTCTGGGCGGCGCTGTTCGGGGTCGGGCTCGGGTTGTCGCTGTTCACGGGCCGTGACGCGCTGCGCAGCGCCGTACGCATGGTGC
>DASQRV010000340.1:0-2047 GCA_035642735.1 Steroidobacteraceae bacterium | reverse complement strand
GTCCGGGTGTGCGTCGGCGGCGCGCCGGGGCCTGTGGATCGAGCACGCGGCCCCCGCCGATCGTGTGCCGTCCCTGCGCATCGCGGACAATGAAGCGCTCTCCGCATGTCGCGCACACGGGAGCATCGAAGACGAATTGCACGCAGGCCGAGTCCCCGGCCGCCAGGCGCGGCTGCTCGAGCGGCACCACGTGAGCCAACCGATGTGCGGTACCTAGGTGCACGTGCACCGGCGACCAGGCCGTGAGTTGCGCCTCGGCCCCGCGGAGGAGATGCAGGCGCACATCGAGCCGCGTGCTTGCGGTGAGAACCCGTGAATCGGCCAACCAGTCCCCGCGCGTGAGATCGCTCTTCGCGACGCCCGTGAGAGCGAGCGCGCAGCGCTCACCGGCCCGTCCCGATTCCACCGGGCGGCCCTGAGCGTGGAGGCTGCGCACGCGGGTGCTCAGATTTCCCGGCATCACCGCCACGCTGTCACCGGTGCGCACTCGCCCCGAGAACACCGTGCCCGCTGCGACCGTACCGTGACCGGCCAGCGTAAAGACGCGGTCCACGGCGAGTCGGAACAACCCCTGGTCCGGACGCACCGGGGCTCGTGCCGCGAGCTCGTGCAGATGCTGCCGCAGCGCGGCAAGGCCGGGGCAAGCGGCGTCGGTGGCATCGATCGGAAAGATGAGAGCGCGGGCAAGAGGCGTTGCCGAGAGTGCCGCACGCACCTGCGCTTCGGCTTCCTGTGCACGCCCCACCGTGACCCGATCGATCTTGGTGAGCGCGACGGCGCCCGCGGACACCCCGAGGAGCTCGATGATCGCCAGATGCTCCAGCGTCTGCGGCATCACACCGTCGTCCGCGGCGACCGTCAGCAGCGCGAAGTCGATCCCGCAGGCTCCCGCCACCATGGTGTGCACCAGGCGCTCGTGTCCCGGCACATCGACGAATCCCAGCACCTCGCCCGTGGCGAGTGGCGTGTAGGCGTAACCGAGCTCGATCGAGATACCGCGCGCCTTCTCTTCCTGCAGACGATCGGTGTCGACGCCCGTGAGCGCCCGCACCAGCGTGGTCTTGCCGTGATCGATGTGACCCGCGGTGCCGATGATCATGGCGACGTGCCGCCGGTCACAGGCGCAGCGCCTGGAGCTGCCCGGTGAAATCGGCCTCCTCTTCGGGCTCGAGGCAGCGCAGATCGAGCCACAGCGTGCGGTCGGCGATGCGGCTGATCACCGGACGCGGCAGCGCGCGCAGCGCCTCTTCCAGTCGGGTGAGGCTGGCGTGCTTGCCCTTGATGGCGCGCACGGCCAGACCGTAGCTCGGCAACTGCTCGAGCGGCAGTGCGCCGCTACCGATCTGGCCGACGAGCGGCGCTTCGGCCACTTCGTAGCGCTCCCCGAGCACGCGCTGGACTGGTGCCTGCAGCCGTGCTGCCTGCGTCTGCAGATCCGAGACCGGTCGGGTCAGCAGCCGCAGCGTCGTCAGACGCTCGGCGAGTTGCTCCGGCGCGCGATACAGCGTCAGCACCGCGTCCAGCGCCGCGAGTGTCAGCTTGCCGACGCGCAGCGCGCGCTTCAAAGGATCGCGACGCAGTCTCTCGATGAGGTCGGCGCGTCCCACCAGCAACCCCGCCTGGGGGCCGCCCAGCAGCTTGTCGCCGCTGAAGCTGACCAGATCCGCGCCTGCGGCTATGGCGTCGCGCACCGTGGGCTCGGCCGGCAAGTGCCAGCGTCGCAGATCGACCAGCGAGCCGCTGCCCAGGTCCACCGCCACGGGGATGCGGCGAGCCTGACCCAACTTCACGAGCTCACCGAGCGGCACGCTGGCGGTGAATCCACTGATGGCGTAGTTGCTGGTGTGCACCTTCAGCAGAAGTGCGCTGCGCGAACCGAGCGCCTGCTCGTAGTCGGCGAGGTGTGTGCGGTTGGTGGTGCCCACCTCGATGAGCCGGGCGCCGGCGCGGCGCATGATGTCGGGCAGGCGGAAGGAGCCACCGATCTCGATCAGCTCGCCGCGCGAGACGAGCACCTCACGCCGCGACGCGAGCCCGCTCAACATCA
>DASQRV010000339.1:0-2378 GCA_035642735.1 Steroidobacteraceae bacterium | reverse complement strand
GATGTTGTGCGCCAGGTGGCATCCGAGACTCCGGACGTGCTGATTCTCGACCTACACCTGCGCAGTGGCTCGGGCTTCGGCGTGTTGCGCGCCCTGGCGCGCGCGCGCGCCGCGGGCCGGCGCCCGAAAATCGTGGTCCTCACGAATTTCGGTCTGCCGGAATACCGTCGCGAAGCGGAAGCCTTCGGAGTGGAGGCGTTCCTCGATAAGTCCCGCGACTACTTTCGCCTGCCCTCGTTGCTGACCGACTTTGCCCGCGACCGCGCCGAAGCGCGCCACTAAGCCCCGGTCCCGTACGCTGCCGGCGTCTCCTCGAGCACCCGGTCGAGCGGCAGACGGACCTCCACCTCGGTACCGCCGCCCGCGGGTCGGCGCACCTGCCAATAGCCACCGAGACCCGCCGCTCGCTGGCGCATGGCCGCCAGCCCGTGGGCACGCAGCGCACGCAGCCGCTCGAGCGGCAACCCGACCCCGTCGTCGCGGATCCTTAGTATCAGCCACGGGGCGCGCGGCTCGACCGTGACCTCAACCCGCTGCGCGCGCGCGTGCTTGACGATGTTGGTGAGTGCCTCCTGCACGATGCGGAACACCGTGATGGACGATTCCGGTGTGAGATGCAGCTCCTCGTTCGGGTAGCGCTCGATGCAGCGCAGGCCCGCACGGCCGCAGGAGTCGGCCACCAGCCAGTGCAGCGCCGGGAACAAGCCGAGATTATCGAGGAGCGAGGGTCGCAGGTTCTCGACCACGCGGCGCTTGACGTCGACCCCCGACTGCAGCGCCTCGTGCACGCGATGGAAATGCGTCTGTACCTCCGGATCCTGGGACTTGAGGCGCTCCTCGATCCACGAGACATCCATGCGAGCCGCGATCAGCAGCCCGCCGAGCTCATCGTGCAGCTCGCGCGACAGCGCGGACTTCTCCTGCTCGGCGAGCGACTGCAGGTGTGTCGAGAGCTCCGACAGCTCTTCGGTGCGCTGCTCCACCAGCTGCTCGAGCTCGGCGTGGCGCTGCGCGAGTTCCTTGGCCTCGCGTTCTCTGAAGCGCAGCTGCCGCATCACGAGTCGGCTGAGGAGCAGGACCAGACCGACGGTGGCGGCGAGCGCAGCGCTCGTGGTGGCGAGACTCACCCAGCGACGCGTCTGCCAGGACTCGCTCGCCAACAGAATGTTGGCGGTCTCGGACTTGTCAATGCGCCGCACCCGGTCGTCGATGCGTCGCATGGTGAGCACACCGACGTCGGTGCGCATGAGCTCGAGCGCCGCCGCACGGCCACGCGTGCGATAGGCCTCCAGCGTCTCGCGCATCTCGGCGAACTTCGCGTTCACCAGGTTTTCCACCTCCGCGACGTCCGCGCGCACCGCCGGCGTCGCGGCGGCGAACGCCTGCTCCAGGCGGCTGAGTGCCTGGGGAAGATTTCCGGAGGCTTCCTGGAACGGCATGAGGTAGGTGGGGCTGTCGGTCAGGATGTAGCCACGCTGGCTGCTTTCGGCCTGGCGCACGAGCTGCCAGACATCCGCAAGGGCGCCCTGGCGCTGCGCCGCATGCTGCACGTGGCGGCTGGCCTCCTCCAGACGCCGCTGACCGGATTCGGCCGCAACGAATAAGCCGAGCACCGCCGCAAGCAGCAGCGCCACCAACACGACCTGGCGGGTGATCGAGCTCATGAGTTTGCTAATGATACCGTGATCAAGCGTCGACGGCGCCCGCGCCGTAGGAGTGCCCCTACGGCGACGATGGCGGGCAGCCGACGACCGGGCACGCACTTCACCGGCGCCGTATTCGCCACCTTGTCAGTATCTTTGCCCCGGCTGTTCGCGTTTGTGGAGGAGTGCCGCAATGGAACTGGCTTCGCTCGCACACTCAGCAGTCGTCCGGTCAGACCGTGCCGCCGCATCGGCGGCTCGCAGCCTCGAGGTCGCCGGTCAGTTGCGCGCCGCCATCCTGGAAGGCGATGACGCGCTCATCGCGCGACTGCTAACTGATCTGTTGCGGGTGAGAGGACTGACGAAGGGGCAGCGCGTGCGGCTGCAGTCGCGCGCGCTATTGAACCTGGTGCACTCGCTGCGCTCTGTGGCGCTGAATGACGAGCCCACGGGGCTGCTCAACCGGCGCGGGTTCATGCAGAGTGCGACGCGGTTGCTCGATCTGGCGCTGCGTGACCAACAGGCCGCCCACCTCGTCTACTTCCGCCTTGCTGGCGGCGATGCGGAAGCCGCGCGCGGTGCTGACGCGTGCACGCGTGAAGTGCTGTCGCGCCGCATGGGTAATTTCCTGCGTGACTTGTTCCCCAGTTACGGCGTGTACGAAGTTCTCGGCAGGCTGAGCCTCGGCGAGTTCGCTGCCCTGACCCCGCTCGCGGACCATGCCGCGCGCAGCGC
>DASQRV010000338.1:0-2007 GCA_035642735.1 Steroidobacteraceae bacterium | reverse complement strand
CCCGCCCACGTGCGTCTTGCCCGATCTGGTGTGGTGAAGATCGCGGATGGCGCCCTGGTCGCGGTGCGTGGCGCGGATTCCCGGCAAGTTCAGCCCGTAGCCAATCGATTCATGCGGCTGGTGGCAGACACGCGCGGGCTGCAGTTACGCCCGGCGACTGCGGCTGACGCGCACCCGGCTATCACATTCGACGTGGATCCTCACGCGAGTGTCGTGGGGGAGAGCGGTTATCGCCTCGTGGCAGGCGCCGACGGAATCCGGGTTATCGCGCGCTCGCCGCGCGGCGCGTTCTATGGGGGAGTCACCCTGTGGCAGTTGCTGACGCCGCCGGGGTGGGTCCGCGGCACCGCGGCCGGGATTGCCCAGGGCGTCATCGACGATCACCCGCGTTTCGCCTGGCGCGCGCTGCTGCTGGATTCAGGACGGCATTTTCAGAGCCCGGCCGACATCGAGAAATTGATCGACTGGATGTCGCTCGAGAAGCT
Organism: Steroidobacteraceae bacterium; assembly: GCA_035642735.1. Lineage (GTDB taxonomy): Bacteria > Pseudomonadota > Gammaproteobacteria > Steroidobacterales > Steroidobacteraceae > 13-2-20CM-66-19. The sequence goes on along the minus strand of DASQRV010000338.1, from coordinate 1,522 downwards.
CAACGTGTTGCTCTGGCACCTGACCGAGGACCAGGGCTGGCGGCTCGAGATCCCCAGGTACCCCGCACTCACGAAAACCGGCGCCTGCCGCGAGGCGGTGGGACTCGACAGCGAATTGACCGGCGCCCCTGACAAGCCCTACTGCGGCTTCTATACCGAAGCCGAGGTGCGCGACATCGTGCGCTATGCCGCCGCCCGCTTCGTCACCGTTGTGCCGGAGATCGACCTTCCCGGGCACTCGCAGGCGGCGGTGGCCGCGTATCCGTGGCTCGGCGTCACCGGCGAGCGCCCGGCCGTGTGGACGGACTGGGGGGTCAGTCCCTGGTTGCTGAAACCGGACGAGCGGACCGTGCTGTTCGTCGACGACGTGCTCGATGAGCTGATGCAGCTGTTCCCCTCGCGATACATCTCGATCGGTGGCGACGAAGCCGACAAGCAGCAGTGGAACGCATCGCCGGAACTGCGGGTGAGGATGCGGCGGCTCGGGCTCGCCAACATGGATCAGCTGCAGGGCTGGTTCACCGGTCGGGTCGCCGGCCATCTGCTCGAGCACGGGCGCACGCCGGTCGGCTGGGATGACGAGTTGGTTGCAGGAGCGAAGCTTCCGGCATCGGAAGTGGTGATGTCCTGGCACGGCGGCGATGAGGAGCACGTTGCACTGGAGGCGGCCGCGCAAGGCCACGACGTGGTTCTGGCGCCCGAGACGTCGCTGTACTTCGACCACTATCAATCGGACCTGCCCGACGAAGGGCCAGGGCCGGCTCCCATGATCACGCTGCGGCAGGTTTATGACACCGCCGTCATCCCGAGCGGTGCAACCGCCGCCGAGGCGCGGCGCGTCATCGGCGTGCAGGGCGAGCTGTGGACGGAGTTCATCGCGAGCTTCGCGCGCGTCCAGCATGCGCTGTACCCGCGCGTCGCGGCGTTGTCGGAACTCGGGTGGTCGGTGGCGGGCGAACACGACTGGGACGGATTCCTGCAGCGCCTGAGCGCCGAGCTCGCGCGCTACCGCGCACTCGGCATCGGCCATGCCGACACGGCGTTTGCACCGACGTTCGCTGTGACCGCAGCTCCCGGGGGGATGTTGCGCGTCGCGCTTTCCAACCAGGCGAACTTCGGCGAGATCCGCTACACCACGGACGGCTCGGCGCCGGCTTCGACGTCCGCGCAGTATGTCCGCCCGCTGGAGTTTTCCGCGCAAGGCAATGTGACGCTGCGCGCGGCGAGCTTCGCGCCCGGCGGGTTCGAGCTCGCGGCGCCGCGCACGCAGGTGCTGGATGCCTCGGCCCTGCTCAGCCGCGACGGCAGCGAGCTGGCATCCTGTTCAAACCGGTCGGTAATGCGCGTGGACGGCCACCAGCGGGCACAGGGCCCGAGGCCGGTTTACCAGGTGACGGCCGGCGACATGTGCTGGCTGTGGCGCCACGCACCGCTCCAAGGCATCGAAAAAGTCACCCTGACCGTCGCGCGCGTGGCATGGCGCTTCGGCGATGACGCCGCGGGAGCCGTGGTACGCCCCAAG
>DASQRV010000337.1:0-4415 GCA_035642735.1 Steroidobacteraceae bacterium | reverse complement strand
TCGAAGCCGCGATGCACCTCGCCGAGCACCGCTGAGGACGGAACGCGGCAGTCGGTGAATTGCAGGATGCTGTTGTTGTAGCCGCGGTGCGAGACGTTCTGGTAGCCGGGGCGCACTTCGAAGCCCGGCGTGCCCTTGTCGATGAGAAAGGCGGTGATCAGCTTGCGCTTGCCGCGCGCCGCGTCCTCCTCGCCGCTCGCGGCGAACAGGATGACGAAGTCGGCATGATCGGCGTGGCTGATGAAGTGCTTGGTGCCGTTGATGATGAAGTCGCCCCCGCGCTGCACGGCGCTCGTGCGCATGCCGCGCAGGTCCGAGCCCGCCTGCGGCTCGGTCATCGCCAGGCATTCGACGCGCTCCCCGCGCACGGCGGGCAGCAGGTAGCGCTCGCGCTGCGCGCCCTCACAGGCGAGCAGGATGTTGGATGGGCGCGCCACGCAGGTGTATTGCAGGGCGTAGCTGGTGTAGCCGAGCTCCTTCTCGTACAGCACCCAGCTCACCCCCTCGAGCCCCGCGCCGCCGACCTCGCCCGGCATGTTGGCGGCATACAGGCCGGCTTCGATGGCCTTGGCCTTGAGTGGCCGCCACAGCTCCTCGCGCAGCACCCCACTCGATTCGACCTCGCGCTCGTGCGGCACGAGCTCGCGGCGCACGAAGTCGCGCGTGGACTTGACGATCAACTGCTGCTCGTCGCTGAGGGCAAAATCCATCGATCGCTCCTTGGCAGCGCAGACTCAGGCTGACGCCGGACGACGGCTGCGCAGCGCCGCGCCGGCGCCACCGATCGCCCAGGCGTGCAGCAGATCCAGTTGCAGACGCAACTGTTCGATCTGGCGTGCGGCGGGCCACTCGGCGCGACTCGCCACGGTGCTCGCCGTGACGCCGTTGATGAAGGTGACCACCGAGCGCAACAGCTGCTCACGCGTCGCGACCGGCCACTTGTGGTATTCACTCCAGCCGCGCGCCAGGCAGCGCTCGAACAGCCGCAGGTATTCGCGGTGCAGCCAGGCATTGATGCGCTTCAGGCGCTTATCGGCCGGCACCTGTCCCCAGAAGGCCATCCACACCGCACATTCCACGTACCGCGTCTGATCGAGCGGCAGCGCCTCGCTGAGCAGCGTCAGCAGGTCGGCGGCACCGTCGGCCTGTGTGAGCCGCTCCTCGATGCGGCGCAGGATCAGCCGCAGGGCCGCGACGATGATGTCCTGCTTGGTGTCGAAGTAGTGGGCGATCATGCCGGTGGTGCAGCTTGCCGCGCGCGCGATGCGCACGATGGTCGCCTGCTCGAAACCGTACTGCGCCACCACGCGGCAGGCGATGAGCGCGATCTCATCGCGGCGCTGCTCGTGATCGACGATCTTGGGCACAGCTTCAGCGCGTCCCGGCCTGGATGGCCGCGAGGCGGCCGCGCACCGCCGCGTCCATCGGCAGCACCCTGCCCGCCGCCGTGCCGACGTGCAGGTAGAGCTGCTCGGCGCTCGCCACCAGGGCGTCATCGCGCACGCGGTGCATGTCGTGTATCAGCCGCACGCGCTTATCGTCGACTTCGACCACACGGCTCATCACGTAGAGCCGCTCCTGCGAGCGCGCTTCGGCCTTGTGCACCGCGTGGGACTCGACGGTGTACAGCGCGTGGCCGCCGCGGCGGTAGGCCTCATCGATCCCCGCGTACCTGAAGAGTGCATCGGTCGCATCGCCAAACACCTGCAGATAGCGCGAATCGGTCATGTGGCCGTTGTAGTCGATCCATTCCGGGCGTACCTGCGTCTCGAGGAGGCGCAGGGCGCCGCCGCCACTGGCCGCCGCAATGCGCGGACGGGACGCCGCGGCGGCGTCCTCGTAGAGCCGCTCCTCGAGGGCGCGCAGCGTCGCCCCGGCGCCGATGTTGTGCTCGCGCAGCACCTGCTGAATGGCGACCAGGTAATCATCGCGCAGCCGCTCGAGCTCGCGGATCGAGCGTCCGGCCGCCTGCGCCTGCGTGCCGGCGACCATCTTGTCGATCAACTCCTCGGTGAGCTCGGGAGCCTCGAGCTTGGTCCAGGGCCATTTCAGGCACGGGCCGAACTGCCGCAGCATGTGCCGCATGCCGGTCTCTCCACCCGCCAGATGGTAGATGAGATTGGTGCCCATGCCGGCCCAGCGCAGGCCCGGTCCGTAGACGATCGAGTCATCGAGCTCACCGGTGGTGGCGACGTCCTCGTTCACCAGGTGCAGGATCTCGCGCCACAGCGCCTCCTGGAGGCGATCGGTGAGGTGGCCGGGCACCTCGCGACGGACGCGCAGCGGGTGCATGCCGATGTAGGTGAAGAAGCGCGCTGCCGCATCGAGCGCCGCCGCCGAGGTCTGGCGGCCGCCAACCAGCTCGACGAGCGGCAGCAGGTACACCGGGTTGAAAGGATGTGCGACCAGCAGTCGTTCGGGAGCGACCATGTCGCGCTGCAGGTCGGAGGGCATGAGACCCGAGGTACTGGAGGCGATCACGACGTCCGCCGGCGCGTGACGGCTGACATCGGCCAGTACCCGCTGTTTCAGCTCCAGCTGCTCGGGAATGTTCTCCTGGATGAAGTCCACCTCGCGCGCCATGGCATGCATGTCGGTCGTGAAGGTGAGACGTCCCTTCGGCGGCAGCGGTGCGAAGGTGAGCCGCGCCAGCGCGCTCTCGGCGTTTGCCACCGCACCGCGCAACCACTCTTCCATCTCCGGCTTGACGTCCGCCGCCACGACGTCGATGCCGAAGTGCAACGCGCGCGCCGCCCAGCCGCCGCCGATGACGCCCGTGCCCAGAAGTCCCAACGTCCGCACCTGCCTCATGATTCTCGCGCCTCCGCGGCTTCGGTGCCGCCGCGTCGCGGCAGCGTAGCACCGGGTTTTTTAATGTCGTCATAATAATATAACAGAAGCGCCCGTGCGCTCGCAGGACGCCGCGCCCCCGGGGCGCCGCACCGGCCGCCCTTGAGCCGCGGCTTTGGTTTGCAGGAGAATAGGCGCGCGTCGAAACTCGACCGCAAGAAGCGGGAGGCATCATGGGCCTGTTAGATGGATTGGTGGGCGGCGTCGTCGGCGGTGAGATGAGCACGGTGGTCAACTCGTTCATTCAGCAGCACGGCGGCATCCAGGGGATCATCGCGCAGTTCGAGAAACAGGGATTGGGCCCGACCGTGCAATCGTGGGTCGGCAGCGGACCGAACCAGCCGATCTCGGCGGACCAGGTTCACCAGGTATTCGGCAGCGGCGTGCTCGCCCAGATGGCTGCCAAGGCCGGCATGAACCCGCAGGATCTGGCGGCGAAGATCTCGCAGGTCCTGCCAGCCGCGATCGACAAGCTGACGCCCGGAGGCAAGGTCCCGCCCAAGAGCGCCTAGCGGCTCGGCGCTGACGGGCTCAGCACTCGCGCGCGCCGCGTGAGCGCGGCGCAGGGGTGGCTGCGTCTTTGTCGTTCTCAGCTGCCTGCGGGTCGCGGGGGGAGCTCGGCGCAAAAACGCCGCAGCCGGACACAGGCCGCATCGAGCGTCGCCTCATCGGTGGCGAAACAGACACGTACGCAGCCCGCCGTGGCCCGGCCGAAGGCGGCACCGTCCATGACCGAGACGCGCTCTCTCGAGTACAGGGCGTGCACGAATTCCGCCCCCGTGAGGCCGGTTCCGCTCACATCGATCAGCATGAACATGCCGGCTTCCGGCGGGAGCGGCCGCAGGCCTGCGATGCCCGCGATGCCGGCAGCGAAGCGCCCCTGGCGCGCGCTGCAATAGGCTCGCACGCGAGCCTCGGCATCGGCGGCGAGGTCGAGCGCGGTGATCGCCGCCTCCTGAATGAACCCCGGCAGCCCGAACAGCATGGACATGGCGACGTGCTCGGCGTGCTCGGCGAGCTCGCGCGGGCCGACCAGCCATCCGGTGCGCCAGCCCGTCATCGCATGCGATTTGGAGAGGCTGCCGAGGGTCACGACCTGATCCGGAAGGCGTGCGGCCAGGCTCGGCACCCGCCCCTGCGGCGCCAGGCCCGCGTACACCTCATCCGCGATCAACCACAGGTCGTGACGGCGTGCCAGCCCGGCGATGACGCCAAGCTCCTGCTCGTTGAGCACGACTCCGCTCGGGTTGTTCGGGCTTGCCCACAGGATCGCGCGCGTGCGCGGGCCGACGAGGTCCGCGAGCGCTGCCACATCGGGACGGCACGCCGCGGTCGCGGGTGCGCGCACCAGGCGCGCCCCGGATACCTCGATCGTCGCCGGGTAGGTGGGATAGAGCGGCTCGAAGGTCACCACCTCATCGCCCGGTCCCGCGAGGCACAACGAGCTCACAAACAGCGCGTTCTGTGCGCCGGCAAGATAAACCACGTTCGCAGCAGTGACCCTCTGGCCACAGCGTGCCGCGTGTGCGCGGGCGATCGCCTCGCGTACCGCGAGGCGCCCGGCC
>DASQRV010000336.1:0-2926 GCA_035642735.1 Steroidobacteraceae bacterium | reverse complement strand
AAGGTCAACTGGTTCTCCACGTACCACGTGCATCACCGCGTCGCCGGGAACTTCATGCGCGGGCGCGTGTTTCTGCTCGGCGATGCCGCGCACATTCACAGCCCCGTCGGCGGACAGGGAATGAACACCGGTATCGGAGATGCCATCAATCTCGCCTGGAAGCTCGCGGCCGTGCTCGGCGGCCGCGCCGACCAGGCGTTGCTCGCGACCTACGAAGCGGAGCGCATCGGCTTCGCCCGGCGGCTGGTCGCGACGACCGATCGGGTTTTCAGCTTTGTCACCGCGCAGGGGAAGGTGGCCGACCTGGTGCGCACCCGCCTCGCGCCATCGCTGCTCGCCGGGGGTCTCGCGCTCGAACCGGTCCGCGAATACCTCTTTCGCACGGTGTCGCAGATCATGGTGAACTACCGCGGCCTGGCGCTCAGCGCCGGCAGCGCCGGCGACGTGCACGGCGGTGACCGATTGCCCTGGGTGCAGGATGGCACGAGTGACAACTACGCCCCGCTGCGGGCGATCGGCTGGCAGGCGCACGTCTACGGCAGCGCCGCCGGGGGGTTGCGCGCGGCCTGCGCAGCCCACGGCCTGCCGCTGCAGTTGTTTCCCTGGAGTGGGGCGCACGGGGCGGCGGGTCTCGAGCGCGATGCGCTCTACCTGCTGCGCCCGGACACCTACGTCGCGCTCGCCGACCACGCCGCGGATCCCGGCACTCTCACGAGCTACTTCAGTGATCGTCGGCTGCGCGCCGCGCCATCTGCCTGAAGAGCCGCCGGCTCGGGCTCGCGGTTCACGCCCTTGCCGCGCGCACCCTGCGCTTCTAAGCTGCGCGCAAACAACATCAGGCGTGGCGGAGCATCGATGGCAGAACCGGAAGGCAGCATTGCCCTGCTGGCCGGAGCGAGCGGCCTCACCGGGGGCCTCACGCTCGACGCATTGCTTGCGGCTCCCGAAGTGAGCCGGGTGATCGCCGTGACGCGCCGGCCTCTCGGGCGCGAGCATCCGCGACTCGCCAATCGCATCGTGCAGTTCGAGCGCCTCGAGTCACAGCTGAAGGGCACGGTGTGCGATGTCGCGCTCTGTTGCCTCGGGACCACGCTGCGCAAGGCGGGCTCGCAGCAGCGCTTCCGCACAGTGGACGTCGATTGCGTGCGCACCTTCGCCCGCGCCGCCAGGGCCGCGAACGCGCGCCGCCTGGTCGTGATGTCGAGCGTCGGCGCCGACCCCCATTCTCGTAATTTCTATTTGCGCACCAAGGGAGACATGGAAGAGGAGCTGGAAGGCCTCGGCTTCGAGTCGCTCGACATCCTGCAGCCTTCGATGCTGCTCGCCTGGCGCGCCGAGATGCGCCCGCTCGAGCTCGTGGCGAGCGCGGTCATGCCGCTCCTGGCACCGCTGATGCGCGGCAAGTACGCACCCTACCGCGCCATCCCGGCGAGCACCGTGGCCGCCGCCATGCTCGGCGCGACGCGCTCGGGACGCCGCGGCGTGCAGCGCTACACCTACGAGGGCATCCAGTCGCTGGCGCGCCTCACCGCGCCGCGCACGCGACCGCTGACCCCGGCCAAGACACCCGCCAGGGCTCGTTAGCGCACCCCGCAAACACGAGGGGATTGCACTGACCATGCGCGGCGGGCGAACCCCGGTCAGCAACCTGCCGGAGCGCGCTCACCGGCCACGGCGAGCGCAGTTTCGTCGGGCGGCCCGACGCGGCCCCATTCGCGTGCACATGCGCCCCGCGCCCCGTCTCCCTGCGGTCGTGCTCGCGACAGTCCTCGCTCTGTGCGGCTGTGCCGGCGCGCCGCCGCAGCCGCCCGCGCCGCAGGCGGCGGAGGGGCGCGCGATCGCCGCCATGGCGGCCTCGCTCATCGGCACCCCGTACCATTTCGGAGGGGCGGATGGCGCCGGCTTCGATTGCAGTGGACTCGCGCTGTACGTGCACGAGCGCGTCGGGCTCATCATCCCGCGCACCGCGGCGGAGCAGCAGCGCGCGGCGCATCCGGTGCCGCTCGCGCAGCTCGCGCCCGGCGACCTGGTGTTCTTCGACATTCGCGGGCACAGCATCGATCACGTCGGAATCTATGCGGGCGATGGTCGCTTCATTCACGCGCCGCGCGCCGGGCTGGCGGTCACCTACGGTGACCTCGGCCACGGTTTTTACGCGCGGCGCCTGGCGAGTGCCGGACGCTTCTGGGACTCCGCGACGGCGGCGCGCTGAACATAAGCCGCCGCACATGACCGTGTCGCCGATATGTGACACCACTTGAGAGCCGCGGCACACAATTCCCACTTGACTGCGATCCGCGACGATTTGAGACTGCGGCTCCAGTGACAAGGGCAAACCCGTCGAAAGACGGGGACGCAAAGCCACCGGTCTAAAGGGATGGGATTCCTATGACGGCGGGGCTGCCACGTTCGCGTGCCACAGCGCGAACGGCCGCACTCCCATCTCCGTCGTGCGAAACCCGGTGAGTCCGCAAGGCCGCGGCGCCCAGTGTTTTGGTTCGGGGAAGCTATGACAGCAACACCAAACTTCGTTGCCGATGCAGGCGCGGAAGCCGGGCGTCCGGCGGCCCCTGCACTCAGCACGGGGCCGTTCGTGCTCAATCTGTGCTCGTCCACGACGCCCATGGCGCTCGCGCAGACCGACATACCCGAGCTCAGGCGTTTTACTTTTTTCGTCAGCCGTCGCTTCGAGGAAGGCCGCGAGCGCTTTCGACTGCACATGGGTTACTTCGCGACGCTCGCCGAGGCCGAAGAGTGGCTGGGCGTCGCGCGCGAGATCTACCCCGGTGCGTGGGCCGGCGAAACCCCGGGACGCAAGCTGCGTGAGCGCGCTGCAGCGGCTGCGGCTGCGCAAGCCCAGCATGCGGCCGGCCCGCAGGCTCAGGTTCAGTCGCCCGGCGCGCGCGCGCCCGGGCCCCGCCCGCCG
>DASQRV010000335.1:0-5286 GCA_035642735.1 Steroidobacteraceae bacterium | reverse complement strand
CGCGATCACGTCCTTCAGCACCGCGGAGGTGGCGAGGTGCGCCCGCCGCGTGGCGAGCGAGCGCATGAAGATGTTCTCGGCAGCGAGGCTGTTCATGCGGATGCGATCGCCGAGCAGCGCGCCGCCGCTGCGCCGCCGCGTGGGATCCATCGCCACCACCGCGATCTGCGCCTGCGGAAACTGCCGCACCACGCGCGCGAGCAGCTCATCGGTCAGGCTCGACTTGCCGGCCCCGCCCGTGCCGGTGATACCGATGACGGGCACCCGCTGCCGCGAGCGCGCCAGCGCGCGGCGGATCTGCTCCACCTGTGCGCCGCCGCTGCCCTCGTAGTCGGCGCCCTCGAGCACGCTGATGGTGCGGGCGATCAGCCCGTGGTCACGCGCGTTCAGCGGCCGGAACTCATAAGGAGGCTTGCGCACAGCGCCGATGCGCGCAAAGACATCGTCGATCATCCCGGCGAGTCCGAGACGGCGGCCATCCTCCGGGGTGTAGATCTTCTCCACTCCGTAGCGCTCGAGCGCCTCGATCTCGTGCGGCGCGATGGTGCCGCCGCCCCCGACCACCACGCGCACGTGCGCGTAGCCGCGCTCGCGCAGCATGTCGACCATGTAGGTGAAGTACTCGTTGTGCCCGCCCTGATAGGAGCTGACGGCGATGGCATCGGCGTCCTCGTCGATGGCGGCGCGCACGATGTCGGCGACGCTGCGGTTGTGGCCGAGATGGACGACCTCCGCGCCGCGCGCCTGCAGCAGCCGCCGGATCATGTTGATGGCGGCGTCGTGGCCGTCGAAGAGGGAAGCCGCGGAGACAAAGCGCAGTGGCGGCCGCGTGAGCGCCGGCGCACTGCCGGCGGCCGCGGCGCTGGTGCCGGGACGGGCGTTCATGGGTTCATCTGCCTGTTTCTTTACCCACGGGTAGGAATTCTATACTGATCAGTATGATGCGGGCCCCGGGGACCGGTCAACGCGGCCCGGCCGGCAGCTGCCGCCGCTCGCACCGTGACGCGCCCGGCCACCCCGCGGCTATAATACTCTCGCCGCCATGAACAGCCGCCGTAACAGCCCGTTGTCCGCGGGCAAGGCCTCCCCCGCTGCCGCTTCCCCGTGGCGGGGCAACCGCGAGCGGCTGCGCGATCGCGAGCTCAAGCGCGATGCGGTGATCCGCGCTGCAGCACGCGAGTTCAACCGCAAGGGTTACCACAACACCTCTCTCGACGACATCGCCGCCGCCCTCGAGGTCACCAAGCCGACGGTGTACTACTACGTCACCAGCAAGGAGCAGTTGCTGTTCGAGTGCTTCGTGGCCGGCGTCGAGCAGATCCGCACCGCGTTCCGAGCCGTGCGCGAGCTGGCGGTGCCAGCGCGCGAGCGGCTGAATGCCGTGCTGCACCACTACGGCGAGGCGGCCGCCTCCGAATTCGGCTGGTGCATGGTGCGGGCGGAGGACCAGGACCTCTCGCCCGCCATGAGCCGCCACATCAAATCGCTCAAGTCCGAGATCGACCAGGGGATCCGCCGGCTGATCCGCGAGGGCATCCACGACGGCTCGATCGAGCCGTGCGACCCGAAGATGACGGCTTTCGCGCTCGCCGGGGCCCTCAACTGGATCGCTCACTGGTATCGTGAGGACCAGTCCCTGACTCCGGCGCAGATCGCCGGAGCGTTCGTCACCGTATTCGAGGGGGGCCTGCGTCCGCGCCGCGGCGCCCTCCGGGTCGAGTCCCGCACCCGCCGACGGCGGGCCCGCGGCGCACTGGCGCGCTGACACGAAGTCAAAGCGAGGCTGCCATGTCCTCTTCAGATGTCGTCATCGTATCCGCCAAGCGCACGCCCATCGGGGCGTTCCTCGGCGCCCTCTCACCGCTCTCCGCGGTACAGCTCGGCAGCGCCGCCATCAAGGCTGCGCTCGAGGCGGGCAACGTCGCGGCGGCCGACGTGCAGGAAGTGATCATGGGTTGCGTGCTGCCGGCGAACCTCGGTCAGGCGCCCGCGCGGCAGGCGGCGCTCGGGGCCGGCGTGCCGATCGGGGTGCCGGCCACCACCGTCAACAAGATGTGTGGCTCGGGGCTCAAGGCGGTAATGATGGCGGCGGATCAGATCCGCGCAGGCGGCGCCGGCATCGTGCTCGCCGGCGGCTTCGAGTCGATGAGCAATGCCCCGTACCTGCTGCCGAAGGCGCGCACCGGCTATCGCATGGGCGACGGCCAGGTCATCGATCACATGATGAAGGACGGCCTGCAGAGCCCCTTCGACGGCAAGGCGATGGGTTGCTTCGCGGACGCGACCGCGAGCCGCTACAACTTCAGTCGCGCGCAGCAGGACGCCTTCGCCGCCGAATCGGTGCGCCGCGCGATGCAGGCACTGCAGGCGGGTGAGTTCGACGTGGAAGTGACGCCCGTGACGGTGAAGGGGCGCAGGGGCGAGACCGTCGTCGCGCGTGATGAAACTCCGGGAACCTGCGATGTGAGCAAGATCACCACGATGAAGCCGGCCTTCAGCAAGGACGGCACCGTGACCGCGGCCAGCTCCTCCTCGATCTCTGACGGGGCGGCAGCGCTCGTGGTGATGAGCGCAACGACCGCAGCCGAGCGCGGCCTCAAGCCGCTCGCGCGGATCCTGGCGTACGCCAGCAACGCGCATGAGCCGGAGTGGTTCACCACCGCCCCGGTCGGAGCCATCCGCAAGGTGCTCACGCAGCTCAACTGGAAGCCACACGACGCCGACCTCTACGAGGTCAACGAAGCCTTCGCCGTGGTCACCATGGCCGCGATGCGCGACATCGACATCGATCACGCGCGCGTCAACGTGAACGGCGGCGCCTGCGCTCTCGGTCACCCGATTGGGGCAACCGGGGCGCGGATTCTCACGACGCTGATCCACTCGCTGCGCCGCCGCGGCGGCCGGCGCGGAATCGCCTCGCTCTGCATCGGCGGAGGCGAAGCGGTGGCGATGGCGGTCGAGACGCTGAGCTGAAGCACGGCGGTCTCGCGGGGGAGGTCGATGAAGATCCCTGACGCTCTCGCCGTCATCACGGGCGGCGCCTCCGGGCTCGGCCTGGCGGTCGCACGCCACCTCGTGGCCGCCGGCGGCAAGGTCGTACTGCTCGACGTGCAGGAAGGTCCAGGCGGGGTCGCGGTGGATGAGCTCGGCCGCGACGCCACCTTCCAGCGCTGCGACGTGACTTCCGAGGCCGAGGTCAACGTCGCCATGGAGGCGGCGCACGCCTGGCTCGGCGGCATGAATCTGCTCGTGAACTGTGCCGGAGTGATCGGGGCCGGGCGCGTGCTCGGCAAGAGTGGACCGATGCCGGGGGAGTTCTTCACGAAAACCATCCATATCAATCTGATCGGCACCTTCCTGTGCGACAAAGCCGCCGCGGCACTGATGCAGCACAACACCCCGAGCGATGATGGCGAGCGCGGCGTCCTGATTCACACCTCCTCGATCGCGGCCTTCGAGGGGCAGATCGGGCAGGCGGCGTATTCCGCCACCAAGGCGGGAGTCGCCGGCATGACGTTGCCGATCGCGCGCGAACTCGCGCGCTTCGGAATCCGCTGCGTCGCGATAGCCCCCGGCATCTTCCACACTCCGATGATGGATGGCATGCCGAAAGAAGTGCAGGATTCCCTCGGCGCCCAGGTGCCCTTCCCCTCCCGGCTCGGGCGACCCGAAGAGTTCGCGCAGCTCGTGGCGAGCGTGTTCGAGATCCCGATGCTGAACGGTACGACCATCCGCCTCGATGGCGCGATCCGCATGCAGCCGAAGTAGATGAGCACCGCCCCCGGGGTCGAGCGCGATTGTCTCCAATATGACGTCGTCGTGGTGGGCGCGGGCCCCGCCGGGCTTGCGTGCGCCATCCGCCTGAAGCAGCTCAAGCCCGCGATGAGCGTCTGCGTCCTCGAGAAGGCCACGGCCGTCGGGGCGCAATCGCTCTCGGGCGCGGTGCTGGAGCCCGGGCCGCTCGAGCAGCTGCTGCCCGAGTGGCAGCGCGAATACCCGGGCATGAAGGTCCCGGCGACCGAGGACGACTTCCGCATCTTCACTAGCCGCGGCTCCTTCAAGCCGGTGCCCGACTGGCTGGTGCGGTGGCTGCCATCCTCGATGACGTATTCGACGCCGTTCAACAACCACGGCAACTACATCATTTCGCTCGGCCAGCTCACACCCTGGCTCGCGGCCAAGGCCGAGGCGCTCGGCGTCGAGGTCTTTCCGGGCTTCGCCGCCGCAGCAGCGCTCTTCGACGAGGCGGGCGCAGTCAAGGGCGTGCGCATCGGCGACATGGGACTCGATCGCAACGGCGCGCCGGGTCCGAATTTCACGCCCGGAGTGGAGATCCACGCACCACTCACGGTGCTGGCCGAAGGCGCACGCGGCTCGATCTCCAAGGAGCTCATCGCCCGCTTCGATCTTGCCCGGGGTCACTGCCCGCAGACCTTCGCGCTCGGCTACAAGGAGCTCTGGCAGCTGCCGGCCGGACGGGTGCGCCCGGGGCGCATCGAGCACGGCCTCGGATGGCCGGCGGACCCGCATACCTACGCCGGCAGCTTCCTCTATCACCTCGACAATGACCGGGTTTACGTCGGCTATATCGTCGGGCTCGACTATCAGGATCCGCGCCTCGCGCCCTTCGAGGCCTTCCAGCAGTACAAGAACCACCCGAGCGTGAAGTCGCTCCTCGAGGGCGGGGAGATCGTCTCGGCAGGTGCCCGCACCATCGCCGCGGGCGGCTGGCAGTCGACACCGACGCTCGAGATGCCGGGCGCGCTCCTGGCCGGCGACGCCGGCGGCACGCTCAACTTCGCCAAGATCAAGGGTGTGCACCAGGCAATCCGCAGCGGCGCGCTCGCCGGCGAGCACATCGCCGAGACCGGGAGCGCCGCAGGCTTCGATGCCCGCTGGCGTGCATCCATCGGGGGCCAGGAGCTCAGGCGTGTCCGCAATTTCAAGCCCGCGTTCAAGCGCAGCCTGTGGGCAGGACTCCTGAACTCGAGCTGGGAGATGCTCACCGCCGGCCACTCACCCTGGACGCTGAAGAACAGCGCCGACTGGTCGCGCCTGCGACGGCTCGATGAGTTCGAATCCCCCGAGCGCGGCTGGGTGGAGCGGACGCTACCGCCGCGCGACCGGACGTCGTTCGTGTTCTTCGCCGGCAACGTGCACGATGAGAGCCAGCCGGTGCACCTGAAGGTGGCCGACACCCGCATCTGCGTCGAGCGTTGCAGCCGCGAATACGGCAACCCCTGCGAGCGCTTCTGTCCGGCGGGCGTGTACGAGATGGTCGATGAC
>DASQRV010000334.1:0-3474 GCA_035642735.1 Steroidobacteraceae bacterium | reverse complement strand
GGTACCTGCAGGCGACGGTCGAGTACGCCCTGGGCCATCCGGCACTCGGGCGCGACTTCCGCCGCTATCTCCACGGGCTGGACATCGCCGCTGCCGCCCAGGCTGCCAACGCCGCGCGCGCCGGCGAGGCGAAGGGAGCCGCTGGCGGCTCATCGGGCAGGCGACGCGGCAACGGGGGAGCGACGCGGCGCCAGGCGGGCGCGGCCAAGGCCGCGATGCGCGCCGGCACGCGGCGCCGCGGCGTGCCCGGTGCCCGGGCCAGCTGAGCCTCAGAACACCACGGTCAGCGCCGCGAAGCTCGCAGCCGCTACGGCAGCCAGACGGTTACCAGCGCGCCGCCGCCTTCGCGGTTGGCGAGGCTGAGGCGCCCGCCGTGCGCCTCGATGATCTCGCGGCACAGCGTGAGTCCGAGACCGGTACCGGCGGGCTTGGTGGAGTAGAACGGCAGCAGTGCATCGCGCAGCGTGCTCGCGCTCAATCCGCAGCCGCGATCGCCCACCTCGACGCGGAACCCCGGCGCGGCTGCGCGCACACCGACCGTTATGGCCTCCGGCGCCGAGCCCGACTCGGTGGCGTTCTTCAGCAGGTTGATCATCACCTGGGCGAGCTGAGTCTCATCGAAGCTTCCCGGCTGCTGTGGCACGGTCCCCTCGACGCGAAAGGGCACCGTGCCCTCGAGCCGTGCCAGAAAACCCTCCCACGAGACCGGTGCCGGTCGCGGCCGTGGCAGCTTGGCGAAGCGCGCGTAGCCGTCGATGAAGCTCGCCAGGTGCGCCGCGCGGCCGGCGATGGTCGAGAACACCCGCTCGAGTTGCGCTGCGTCCGGCTGCTGCGCCAGCAACTGCCCGGAGTGGGCGAGCGAGGTGATCGGCGCCAGCGAGTTGTTGAGCTCGTGCGCAATGACGCGGATCACCTTCTTCCAGATGGCCACCTCCTGCGCCGCCAGCTCGCGGGTGAGGTGCTTCAGCAGCACCAGGCGGTGAGGTCGGGCATTCAGCAGGAAGCGGCGCTGTGAGAGGTGGTAGACCTGCGCCTCGCCGGCGACCTCCACGGTAAACAGCGTGTCGCCATCGGTGCCGAGGGCCTCGCGCAGCGGCGCAGGTGCCGCGGCGAGCACGCTCTCGAAGTCGAGGCCCTCGAGCTTGTGGCCGCCGTGCAGCAGCTGTCGCGCCGCGACGTTGCTGTATACGACGCGGCCGCCGTCATCGGTGAGCACCATGGCGAGCGGTGTCGTCTGGATCACGGTATCCAGCAGCAGCTCGCGCTGGTACAGGTCGAGCCGCTCGCGCCGCAGCACCTCGCCGAGGGAGTTATAGGCGGTAGTGAGTGCGCCGAGCTCGACATCGGGTGTCGCTGCGATACTCAGGCTGAAGTCGCGATCGTGGAGGCTTACGATGCCGTCACGGACCGCGCGCACTACCCGCACCCACGGCCGTGTGATCCGCGGGCCCAGCCAAAGTGCGAGCAACGCGGCCGCGGCGAAGCCGCAGAGAACCGCCGGGAGCGGCGGCAGCCAACGCATGGCGAGAGCCGTCGCCGCGGCGGCGAGCAGGCTGCTCGCGGCGAGCGCAGCGGTGGCACGTCCGGCGAGTGACCAGCGCTTCACCCGGGTCCCCGCAGGCCGAGCTTCTCAATGCGCCGATACAGTGCCTGGCGCGACAGGCCGAGCTCGCGCGCCGCGTGCGCGATTACCCCGCGGGCGCGCTCGAGCGCCTGCTCGACTGCCGCGCGGTCAGGGTGCGCGCCATCATCATCCCCCGGCTCAGCTGTCGGCAGGTTCAGGCTCGCCACCCCGATGACGCTCCCGGTGGCGAGCAGGCAGGCGCGACGGATCGCGTTCTGCAGCTCGCGCACGTTGCCGGGCCAGGGGTAGCGGCGCAGCGCTTCCTCGGTCGCCGGTGCCAGGGCGAAGTTGCGCTCGAGGAAGTGCTGCGCGAGCGGCACGATATCGTCACGCCGTTCAGCGAGTGGCGGCACTTCGAGCTCTATGACGTTCAGCCGGTAGTACAGATCATCGCGGAAGGTGCCCTCGCGGATCGCCTGCCGCAGGTTGGTGTTGGTGGCAGCGATGATGCGCACGTGCGTCCGGCGCGTGACATTCGAGCCGAGGCGCTCGAACTCGCCCGTTTGCAGCACGCGCAGCAGCTTCGCCTGGCCGCTGCCGCTCAGCGTCCCGAGCTCATCCAGAAACAGCGTGCCGCCATCGGCCGCCTCGAAGCGCCCGGTGCGCGCCCGCGCGCCCGTGAACGCACCGGCTTCGGTACCGAAGAGCTCCGCCTCGATGAGCTCCACCGGCAGCGCCCCGAGATTCACCTTGAAGTAAGGGCGCCCGGTGCGCTCGGAGTTCGCCTGTACGATGTCCGCCAACACCTCCTTGCCGACGCCGTTGGGACCTAAGATCAGCACCGGGACGTCCGCGCGCGCCACCTGGGTCGCGGTGGATACGAGCGCGTGCATCGCGTCGCTCTCGTAGACCACGCCACGCAGGTCGAAGCGCTCGGCGAGCTCCGCGCGTGCCTCGCGCCGGGCGCGGCGCCACTCGGCGGCCTCGGCGCGCGCGCGGCCGAGGTCGATGAGGTTGCGCACACTGGTGAGGAGGCGCGCATCGTCCCAGGGCTTGGCGATGTAGTCGGCGGCGCCCGCGCGTACCAGCTCGACCGCGGTCTCGAGGTGCGTCCAGGCGGTGAGCAGCACGATGGGTACGTGGGGGAAGCGTGCGCGGATCTCGTGAAAGAGCGCAATACCCTCCTCACCGCTGGTGGCTTCGCGGCGGAAGTTCATGTCCTGGATGGTGAGGTCCACGCTCTCGCGTGCGAGCGCTGCCAGCCCCTCCTCCGGCGTGGCCGCCGCCAGCACGCGCGCCCCGTGCAGCGACAGGAGCACCTCGAAGGCGGTGCACACTGCCTCGCTGTCATCGATCACGAGGACCGTACGGTTGGCGAGGCTCGCCTGCAGCGAATCCGCGGAGACCCTGCTCATGGCCGCGATGCTAACACCCACGCGCCGCGCAAGGCGTATCTCACACGGTGCGGGTCGCCACCGATGGCGGCACCGCCGCCGCGCGCCGCGCCGGCTGCCAGGCGGCCAGCTGCCCGATGCCCCACAGCACGAGCACGCCACTCACGAGGTAATACAGGTCGAGCCGAGGCAGTGCGTACTGCACTGACAGCCAGTACCCGGCCGCGAGCGCCAGTGCACAGCCGGTGAGGACGCCGGCGCTGGTGATCAGACCGTTCTCGATGAGGAAGTAGCGCACGATATCGCCGCGACGCGCCCCGACGGCGCGGCGGGTGCCGATCTGCTTGGTGCGCGTGCTGACATTGAAGGTCGCGAGCGCGAACACGCCGAGCGAGGTTACGGCGATTACGAGCGCCGTGACCGTGAGAAGAAAGATCTCCATGGAGCTGTCGGCGAGATAGCTCAGGTTCTTGAAATACGTCAACGGCCGTACGAAGTCGATCACGCGGTCCGGGT
>DASQRV010000333.1:0-3125 GCA_035642735.1 Steroidobacteraceae bacterium | reverse complement strand
CGAGGAAATCGACGACCTGCGGCGCGCGCTCGAGGGCGAGCTCGCGCATCGCCGCTACGGCGCGGCCGTACGGCTGGAGGTCTCCAACGACTGTCCCGAGGACATGGTGAAGTTCCTCCAGGCGCAGTTCGCCTCGAATGGCCTCGACACCTACCCGGTGGCGGGGCCTGTGAACCTGAATCGGCTGTCCGCGGTGTACGACCTCGTGCAGCGCCCGGATCTCAAGTACCCGATATTCACCCCGGGGATTCCGAAGCGCCTGGTAGGCAGCTCCGATCTCTTCGCCTGCATACGCCAGAAAGACATCCTGCTCCACCATCCCTACCAGAGCTTTGCGCCGGTGATGGACTTCCTGCGGCAGGCGGCGGCCGACCCGCAGGTGCTGGCCATCAAGCAGACGCTCTACCGCGCCGGCCACGATTCTCCGCTGGTCGATGCGCTCGTGGCCGCGGCCAATGCCGGCAAGGACGTGACCGTGATCGTCGAGCTGCGCGCACGCTTCGACGAGGAGGCGAACATCGAGCTCTCCAACCGGCTGCAGGAAGTCGGCGCGCACGTCATGTACGGGGTGGTCGGGTACAAAACACACGCCAAGCTGGCACTCGTCGTGCGGCGCGAGGCGGGTGGTATCCGCCGCTACTGTCATCTCGGCACCGGTAACTATCACCCCCGCACCTCTCGCCAGTACACCGACTACGGCCTGTTCACCTGCGCGGACGACATCGGCCACGACGTGCACGAGCTGTTCCTGCAGCTCACGAGCCTCACCCAGACGCCGAAGCTCAACTGCCTCAGCCAGTCGCCGTTCGGCATGCACGAGATGGTGCTGGCGAAGCTCGCCCGCGAGGCCGAGCACGCGCGCGCCGGCCGCCCGGCCCGGGTGATTGCCAAGATGAATGCGCTGGTGGACCAGCGGGCGATCGAGGCCCTCTACCGCGCTTCGCGGGCCGGGGTGAAGGTCGAGCTGATCGTGCGCGGAGTGTGCGCGCTGCGCCCCGGCGTGCCCGGGGTGTCGGAGAACATCACGGTCCGCTCGATCGTCGGGCGCTTCCTCGAGCACTCGCGGGTGTTCTATTTCGAGAACGGCGGCGAACCGGACATGTCCTGCGCCAGCGCCGACTGGATGGAGCGCAACTTCTACCGGCGCGTCGAGGTGTCCTTCCCCATCCGCAGGCCCGAGCACCGCGAGCGCATCCTGCGGGATCTCGAGGTGTGCCTGAAGGACAACACCCAGGCGTGGCTGCTGCAGCCCGACGGCCGTTACGAGCGCATCACTCGCGGTAACAACGAGCGGGCCGTCAACGCGCAGGCGGAGCTGCTCGCGGCCTACGCGGCCGGCCCGAACGTCGCGGTCTGAGCGGCGGGCTTTACGTCGCCCGCGCGTCCTGCGTCTTGGCCTCGCGGCCGCTGAATACGCGCAGCCGAAAACTGCTCATCCGCAGGTAATCCACTTCCTGCTGCAGGTCGGCGGAGGTGAGGGGATGCTCCTTCAGCCAGCGCGGCGGGAAGCGCATCTCGAGCGAGCGGGAAGCCGCCGACAGCTCGATGGGCGGGAGCGCGGTCGAGCTGCGGCCACGGTGCAGTAGTACTGCGAGCCGCAGCAGCACGATCAGATGGACGACGCTGCGATCCCAGGGCGGGACCAGGTCCTCCACCCCCTCGAGCGCGAGCTTGCGTCGATGTGCGCCGACCAGCCGCGCGAGCAGCCGCTGCTCTTCGCGCGGAAATCCGGGCATGTCGGTGTTTTCCAGCAGATACGCACCGTGGCGGTGGTAGCCGCTGTGCGAGACATCGAGCCCGATCTCGTGCAGTCGCGCCGCCCACTTCAGCGCGAGGTGCGCGAGGGGCTCTTCGAGCTTCCACGCCTCGCGCGTCTGCTCGAGGAAATCGCGCGCCGTGGCCTCCACCCGCTCTGCCTGGGCAATGTCGACGTGGTAACGCTGCTGCATGGCCCGCACGGTGCGCTCGCGCGCGTCCTCGCGCCGGAAGCGGCCGAGCATGTCGTACAGCAGACCCTCGCGCATCGCCCCCTCGGCGATGCGCATCTCCTTCACGTCGAGCACGTTGAAGATCTCAGCGAGGATCGCCAGGCCCCCGGGGAAGACCGGGCGGCGATCTTCGGTGATGGGCTCGAGCGTCAGCGCGCGCGTGTGCCCGGCATCGAGACAGTACTCGATCGCGCGTGCGATGCCGGCGGGGGTAATGGCGAGCGTGGCCGGATCGAGCGTGCGGATGACCTCGCCGATCGCGCGCACCGTGCCGGAGCTGCCGGCGCAGTTCTCCCAGCCGAGGCGCCGGAACTCCGCCTGGACCGGCTCGAGCTCGAGGCGCGCGGCGAGCCGCGCCCGCTCGAAGCGCTTGGCGGAGATCTTGCCATCGCGGAAGAAGCGCTCGCTCCAGGACACGCAGCCCATCTGCAGGCTCTCGAGCTGCAGCGGGTTCAACCCCTCGCCGATGATGAGCTCGGTGCTGCCGCCGCCGATGTCGACGACCAGGCGCTTGCCCGGCTCGCTCGGCAGCGTGTGCGCCACGCCCAGGTAGATGAGGCGCGCCTCTTCCATTCCCGCGATGATTTCGATCGGATGGCCGAGGGCTTCGCGGGCACGCTCCAGAAATGCCTGCTTCTTGTGCGCCAGTCGCAGCGCGTTGGTCCCCACCACGCGCACGCTGTCGGCATGTATGTCGTGCAGACGCTGGCCGAAACGCTGCAGGCAGGCGAGCGCCCGCGCGGCGACGTCCTTGTCGATGCGGCCGTTCTCGGCGACACCCGCTGCCAGGCGCACCATTTCCCGCAGACGGTCGATGATGACGAGCTGGCCGTGCGAGTAACGCGCGACCACCATGTGAAAGCTGTTGGACCCGAGATCTACTGCGGCGAGAACATCGGGCAGGGGCCGCGGGCTGGTGCGCGGGGTGGTTCGGCTTTCGGGGGATCGGGCGGTAGCGGCGACCGAAGGCACGCGCGGCCCGCGGGCTCAGGCCGCCGTGAAGGACGAGCCGCAGCCACAGGTCGTGGCCGCGTTCGGGTTACGGATCACGAACTGCGCACCCTCGAGCCCTTCGCGATAGTCGATTTCGGCGCCGGTCAGATACTGCACGCTCATCGGGTCGACGAGCAGCTTCAC
>DASQRV010000332.1:0-6022 GCA_035642735.1 Steroidobacteraceae bacterium | reverse complement strand
GTGAGGTCATCGATGGTCGCCCGTGCAATCAGCTCGCGCCGCAGGCACTCGACAGCGGGGGCGAGCAGCTGGCCGACGAAGGCGAAATCGGGGTTGCGCCGGTCCTGTGCATCGTTCGGGCGGCTCAGCACGGTGAGCAGGCAGAGAAGCTGCCGTTCATCATCACGGAGCGCCCAGTAGTAGACCGGGAAGTTTCCGCTCAGGAGCCGCATCTGCCCGGCGCTGTCGGGGTTCGCACGCGTGGAAAGGAGTGCGTCGTCGACGACATTCAAGAGATCCGGCCCCGTCATGGCCTCGGTCGACCACATGAGCGCCCCCGATGGCCCGAACATGGCAACGCACGAGGTCCGGGGGAGGAGCGAGCGGATCAGGCGTACGTAGGGATCGAAGCGATCCCCGGGCTTTCCGGGAACGTAGTCGGTGAAGGGAAGCGCATCCATGGCAGCGACCACCATTGCGCTTCCGGTGCCCGCGGTCCTTGCGCAAGTTGGCGAATCCGCGCCCGGGTCGGCCAGACCCCACAAAATATTGACCCGAATCACACCCGCCCCGGGGTTGGCGCAGGAGCGGGGTTCCCGTGCGCCGTCCCGCGAAATTCTGCGGGTGCCGTCAGGGATCCGGGGCCCTGAACCAGGGTCGTGGATCGACCGGCTTGCCGCCCTTGCGGATCTCGAAATAGAGCTCCGGCCGGGGGCTGCCGCCGCTGTCGCCCGCGGCAGCGATGGTGTCGCCGGCGGCGACCTGCTCGCCGGCAGCCTTGTACAGCCGCTCGTTGTGACCGTAGAGGCTGAGGTAGCCATCGCCGTGATCGACGATGGCGAGCAGACCGAGGCCCGGGAGCCAGTCGGCATAGATCACCCGGCCCTGGCAAACGGCCTTGACGGGGGCACCGCGCTCGGTGGCGACCAGCACTCCGTCCCAGCGCACTCCGCCCGCACGCGTATCGCCGAAGCGCGCCACCAGGTGCCCGCTCACCGGCCACGCGAGCTTGCCCCGCAGCCGCGTGAAGGCGTCGTTCCCTTCGACCGGGAAGCGCTGCATCGCGGCGCGCAGCTCGCGGACCAGCTTCTCAAGCCCCGACTGCTGGGCGCGCAGACGCTCGAGATTCTGAGCACGGCTGCGGGACTGGGCCTCGAGGCTCACCAGCACGTGGTTGCGCCGTTCGCGCGCCTGCTCGAGATCGCCGAGATGCGCGCGCTGTTCCTTCTCGAGCTCGGCGAGCTTGGCGTCCTCGGCCTCGAGTTCGGCATCGAGCTCGGCAAGCCGCCGCACGTCGTCCTCGATGAGGCGGATCTGACCGGCGCGAGCCCGCCCGAAGTAGCTGTAGTAGGCGAACATGCGGCCGGCGAGCGCCGGATCCTTCTGGTTGAGGAGGAGCTTGAACGGTTCCTGTCGCCCGATGAGGTAAGCCGCGCGCATCTGCCCGGCGAGCGCGGTGCGGTTCTCGTCGAGCTGCGTCTCGCGGGTGCGCTTTTCGGTGGCGAGCGCAGCGCGACGGGCGGCGTCCTCGGCGCGCTCGTGACGAACGCCGGCGAGCGCGTCGCGGGCGTTTGCCACGGCGAGCTCCGCACCGCGCAGGTCGCGCGTCAGCCGGTCGCGCTCGACCTGCTCGGCGCTCACTTCACGCGTCACCCGTTCGATCTCCGCCTTCACGGCCTGCAGTTGCTCCTCGGCCTTGCGGGCGTCGTCCGGGCGGGCTGCTGCCGCCCCTGCGGCGAAGTCCGGCGCAGAGGCGAGGGGCGCAACGGCGAGGGTTGCGACGGCGAGCCGGAGCAAACGGTGCCCGAACCCGCACGGCGGCGAGGGTGATCCGGGGGACGGGCGAGCGCCGGGTCGTCCCGGCGACGTGCCGTGCGGCATCGGGGCGCTATAATGCGCGCCCTTTTTCGCCCGTGACTTGTGCTCCTCACCCATGGACCGTGTCCTCGACTTCGCCAGCCATCACCCCTGGCTCGCCACCGCGACCGTCGTGCTGGCCGCCGTGGTTGCCATATACGAAATGCGCATGCGCTCGGAAGGCCTGCGATCGGTATCGCCGCAGGAGTTGATCCGGCTGATGAACCAGGGCGCGCTGGTGCTCGACCTGCGCCCGGCCGAGCAGTACCAGGCCGGCCACCTGAACGGCGCCCGGCAGATGAGCGGTGAGCAGATCCTGAGCGCAGGCGACACGTTGAAGAAGCATAAGGAAAAAACTGTCGTTGTATACGATGACAGTGGCAGCCTCGGCGCCGCGGCCGTGCGCCAGCTGTCGGCCCAGGGCTTCAGCCGGGTGTTCGCGCTGCGCGGCGGGCTTTCCGCCTGGCGCGCGGACAACCTGCCGGTGTCGCGCGCCTGAGGGCGCGCGAGCCTCATGGGTGCGCCGAAGGTCCTCATGTACGTCACGGACTGGTGCCCGTATTGTGAGCGCGCCCGCAGCCTGCTCGCGGCCAAGGGGGTCGCCGTCGAGGAAATCGACGTCGAATCGATGCCCGGCGCGCGCGAGGAGATGCGCGCGCGCACCAGCCGCGATACCGTACCCCAGATTTTCATCGGTGAGACCCACGTGGGCGGATCCGATGACCTGGAGGCGCTCGATGCGGACGGGCGCCTCGATGTCCTGTTGAATTAACCGGAGCCTTTAGACAATGAATGAGATAGCCGGCGACACGCCGCCTTCCACGCCCACGGATGATTCCGCGGTGCTCGCGCTGCAGAACGTCTACCTGAAGGACTGCTCGTACGAGTCGCCGAACGGGCCGCGCATCGATGGCACCTGGAACCCGCAGATCAACCTCGACCTGCAGACCAGCTCCACCCCGCTCGGTCCCGAGGTGCGGGAAGTGGTGCTGACGGTCACCGTGTCGGCCAAGCACGGTGATGCGACCATCTTCCTCGTCGAGGTGAAGCAGGCGGGACTCTTCGTCGTCCGCAATCTCCCCGAGCCCGATCTCAAGCGTGCCATCAGCACCGTCTGCCCGGGAGTGCTGTTCCCCTACGCGCGTGCGGCCGTCTCGCAGCTCGTGAGCCAGGGCGGCTTTCCGCAATTCCTGCTCCCGCCCGTGAATTTCGACGCGCTGTACGCCGCCAACCAGGGGCAGCCGCCCGTCACCAACTGACGCCCGAGCGATAGCAGCGCGAGGCGTCGCCGGTGAAGTGCTCATGAGCGGACGATCCGCGCGCGCGCCGGTTGCCGTGCTGGGGGCCGGGTCCTGGGGCACCGCCCTCGCCATCCAGTTCGCGCGCGGCGGCCGGCCCGTGAGGCTGTGGGGGCGCAATCCCGAGCGGCTCGCGGCCATGACAGCCGAGCGCCGCAACGCGCGCTACCTGCCGAGCGCGCCCTTCCCGACCTCCCTCGAGGTCGCACCCGATCTGCGACTGGCGTTGGCGGGTGCCGGCGACGTGCTGGTTGTCGTGCCGAGCCCGGCGCTGCGCGAGGTACTCGCCGAGCTCGCTCCCCACCTCGCGGAGGCGTCGCACGTGGCCTGGGCGACCAAGGGCTTCGAGCAGGGAAGCGGCAAGCTCCCGCACCAGGTGGCGCGCGAGGTGCTCGGCGCCGGGCGGCACATCGCGGTGCTGTCGGGGCCGACCTTCGCGCGCGAGGTCGGCGCGGGACTGCCGACCGCCATGACGATTGCTTCGCCCGATGCCGACTATGCGCAGACACTCGCTCACGAGCTGTCGTCGGAGAACTTCCGCGCCTACACCTCGAGCGACATCCTCGGCGTGGAGATCGGCGGCGCGGTGAAGAACGCGCTGGCGGTGGGGGCCGGACTCTCGGACGGACTGGGCTTCGGCGCCAACGCGCGCGTGGCGCTCATTACCCGCGGACTGAAGGAGATGTCGCGGCTCGGTGTGGCGCTCGGCGCGCGCGCCGAGACTTTCATGGGCCTCGCGGGTCTCGGGGACCTGGTGCTCACCTGCACGGACGACCAGTCGCGCAATCGTCGCTTCGGGCTGCTGCTCGCCGCGGGCCGTACGCCCGAGGCGGCGCTCGCCGAGATCGGCCTGGCGGTGGAAGGTTATGCCGCGGCGCGCGCCCTCGAGTCGGTGGCGGCGCGCGCCGGGGTGGAAATGCCGCTGTGTGCCATGGTGTATCGCGTGCTGTACGAGAAGCTGCCTGCCAAGGACGCGGTACGGGAATTGATGCGGCGTCCGATCACGGCCGA
This sequence comes from Steroidobacteraceae bacterium, assembly GCA_035642735.1. Lineage (GTDB taxonomy): Bacteria > Pseudomonadota > Gammaproteobacteria > Steroidobacterales > Steroidobacteraceae > 13-2-20CM-66-19. Next base: position 1,877 of record DASQRV010000332.1, on the reverse strand, counting down.
GGACGAGTAGAGATGGGCGGCGGCGGTGCTGCTGGAACTCGGCGCCGAGTGAGCCGGCGCCGGCGGCACACTTCAGCGGCGGGGCTTGAGGGTGTATCTGCCGGCAGCCGGCGCTGTAGACGCCGCCGCGGTGGGAGAAATGGTCTGCTGCTGCTCCGCCTGCAGCCAGCGCTTGGCGGCGTGCACCGTCGGGAAAACTCTCACGGGGAAGGCGCGATTGACCGCGACGTTCTCCGCGAACTGCATCATCTCCTGAGTGGGGGCGTTGACATCGACGTAGGCCATGGCTGTCAGCATGCGGAGAAAACGCGCGCTGCCCGCCGCCACCATCTCAAAGACGTCCAGAGTCCCGAGGCGCGGACCCGCGAGCCGCTCCTCGACCAGCACGCGAAAGCACTGCCGCAGCGTGCACTCGCGCACCACCTCGTCCATGTAGCGGGTTACGTTCTGGCGCGAATTCTCACCGGTCACGATGATGTGCAGATAACCAGGCTGGGGGTGGACGGTCAGCTCGTAGCTCACGAAGCGCCTCCCGTGCCGCGTGCGCAACGCCGTGCGCTCATGACGCGCCGCGACGCAGCAGCAGGTGGGTCGCACGCTCGCCGGAGATGCTCTTCGTGCACTCGTAGCCGAGCGTGCGCAGGTCGATATCGTGGAACAGGTGCTCGCCATCACCCAGCAGCACCGGCCGCAGCGCGAGGTGCAGCTCATCGATGAGACCTGCCTGCAGATACTGACGGATCGTCGACACCCCGCCGCCCACACGCACGTCGCGGCCGCCCGCGGCGGCGCGTGCCTGCTCGAGCGCGGCGTGGATGCCCGCGGTGACGAAGTGAAATTCCGTGCCGCCTGCCATCCTGAGGGTCGGCCGCGGGTGATGAGTGAGGACGAACACCGCTGTGTGATAGGGCGGCTCATCGCCCCACCAGCCCTGCCAACTCTCATCCGGCCACGGCCCGCGTACCGGACCAAACATGTTGCGTCCGATGATCCAGGCACCGATGCCCTCGAAGCCCTGCGCGGCGAGTGTGTCGTCGACGCCGGTCTCGCCGCCCTCCTGGCCGTGCATGCTGCGCCACGCGCGCGTCTGGAAGAACCACTCCATGAGCTCGGTACCGCGCACACCGAGGGGATTGTGCAGATCCTGCCCCGGCCCGGCGCCGTAGCCGTCGATCGAAAGTGCAAAGCTTCTGACGCAGAGTCTCGACACGTCCCGCTCCTTCTCGCGCAGTGCGCCCTCAACCTACTCCGCGTGCGCCGTGCGGAGCAAGGCGCGGCACACGCACGGTCTTCGCGCGACCCACTGCCTTACTGCCGCAGACGCAGCTCGCCGAGCGTGGCGACCTTAGGGAGCGCGTGCTGCCCGCCGGCGCCGGGCTGGGCAGCGGTCGGCGGCGACTCCGGCGTCGCGCCGAGCCTTCTGACCTTCCAGCCCGCGAGCTTCATCGAGTCGGGCAGATCGAGCGGTGACTTGTCGTTGCCGACGCTGCCGGCAAAGTCGATGGTGCGCGCAGCACCCTCCTCGGAATAGGTGAAGGACAGCTGATAGCTCGCCGCAGCATCGGCCTCCGGTACGGTCACCGATCCTGTCACCGTCCACGGTGCCCGGTACTCGGCCGAGGTGCTGGCGGTCGCAATCCGGATCGGCTTGGCCTTCTCCGCGAAACGCACGTTCTGCGGCGGCCCGGGAGCGGGCCGCCCGCCCGGCAGCGCTGCGGTAAGAAGCACGATCACCAGCTGCGAGTTCAGTGCGGCCGCATCGAGTGCCTCGATCTCATTGGCGCCTTTTGCGGCAAAGCCCTGCGTCAGCATCCAGCGACCGCCGATCAGCAGGATCGTGCCGGAGGTGTGAGCGCCGCCATCACGCAGCTCGACCG